>PNNU01000063.1 GCA_013824385.1 Anaerolinea sp. | reverse complement strand
AGGTTGATCAGGTCTTTGCGCATCTGGACGGCTGTTTCAGCCACCTGGGTCATTTCGCCATGCACGAATCCAAAATCTTTAACCGTCTTTTCCATTTCGTCATAAAGCAAGGCCATTCCACCTCTACCTTGAAAATCGGGCAAGACGCCGGCGCCATTAATTGAAACCCATTTGGATTTCTTCAACTCAATTGCAATATCGATAAGGGATATTGGATTGATCTTGCCGCCATGACGCTGCAATGCAGCTGTAATATCTGGAAAAGCCAGTAAAAAACCGACGATCTTGTCATTGTAGGTAATTATTTTTACCAATTTTGGATCAGCCACAACCAACAAGCTATCTACAAGCAGTTTTATTTCAGCCTTGCTGAGCGGATAGTATTCCCAATTATTGATAAAAGTATCGTTATATGCCTGACCAATCTGGTCAGCCCAATCTTTCATCATTTGGTGTTTATTTTTGAATGTAAGGACCTTAAAGCTGCCGCGTTCTTTAACTCTGCGCGCGACTTCTTTTACTTTTGGTGGAATATTAAAATCACTGGCATGAATATAGCATGAAACAAAATCAACTTCTTTTTCGAACCCGATGGCTTCAAGCAGTTTGGGATAATAATCAAAGTTGTAATTCATCATGATCATCATCTGGCGATGTTCAAAACCTTCCACTAAAACCCCATACCCGTCAAAAGCGGATAATCCTTTTGGGCCAACAACTTCATCCAAACCACGCTCTCGGCACCATAAAAATGCTGCTTCAAACAGTTTGTTAGCGACTTCCTGATCGTTTATACATTCAAACAAGTAGAATTGGGCTTTTTTTGTTTTGTGATATTCATTGAAGGGTTTGTTTACCAATATGGCAAGTCGGCCAACCATTTTTCCATCCTGTTTGGCAACCAAAAATTCACCTTCAGAATGTTCAAAAAAAGGATGCTTGTCTTTATTTAACATTAACTTGATATCATTGAAAAATGGTGGACAAAACTGAGAAACGCCCTTGTAAAGATCGTATTGAAATTGTATAAATTCATTTACTTGCTTGCTGGATTTTACATCAACTGATTCAATACTAATCATTTTTTCCTCTTTAATAATATGATAATTTCAATTATTACAATTCAATATATTCAATTAATTCGAGTATACACTATTACAAGAAAGCGTTTTTCAGCAGCGCTGTAAACACACGTTATAATTAACCCGTCATCGATTCACAGGATACAGAAAATAATCTTTTCGAAAATAACTGGAGAACCTGATGGAAAAATTCGTTATTGAAGGCGGAACTCCACTCAAAGGTGTAGTCATTCCTGCCGGTAACAAAAATGCAGCTCTACCCATGTTGGCTGCATGTCTGCTCACCGAAGAACCCGTGATACTACACAACGTACCTGATATTCAAGATGTGCAAACTATGCGCAAATTGATTATGAGTCTGGGCGTTGAAGTGGATGATCTTGGTTCCGGCACGTGGAAAATTCACGCAAAAGTAGTGCGCCCAACCGATCTTGATCCTGATCTGTGTCGAAAAATCCGCGCCTCGATTCTTCTGGCCGGTCCTATGGTGGCTCGATCTGGAGACCTTCAACTACCACCGCCAGGCGGTGACGTCATTGGCCGGCGCAGAGTAGATACGCACCTGCTTGCACTCGAAAAACTTGGCACCAAAATCACTTATGATCGCAACTTTACCTTCAAGGCCAACGGCCTGGTTGGTGCGGATATTCTGTTAGACGAAGCCAGCGTTACCGCAACAGAAAACGCCATAATGGCTTGTGTACGTGCCAAAGGCTGCTCTGTGATCAGAAATGCGGCTTCAGAACCTCATGTACAGGAACTTTGCCAATTCCTCAATCAACTTGGAGCAAAAATTAAACACATAGGCTCAAATACCCTGAAAATTGATGGGGTTGAATCACTTCACGGTGGTGAATTCACCATTGGACCTGATTATCTCGAGGTTGTCAGCTTTATCGGAGCTGCGGTGGTCACTAAAGGCAGTATTACCATTCGTAACGCAGGCAATAAGTACCTGGGAATGATTAAATTGGTTTTTGGTCGTCTGGGTGTTACCTGGCAGGAAAAAGGAGATGATATTTTCGTTCCTGCAGAACAAAAAATGGTGATTGAACCTGATCATGGAGGAGCCATTCCAACCATCGGTGTAATGCCTTGGCCATCCTTCCCAACAGATTTAATGAGTATCGCCATTGTGGTTGCCACACAATCTCAGGGATCAGTGCTCTTCCATGACTGGATGTACCCTTCACGTATGTTCTTTACCGACAAACTGGTGGGGATGGGCGCACAAATTGTTTTATGCGATCCTCACCGCTGCATGGTACAGGGCCCAACCCGCTTATCCGGAGAAAAAATGGAAAGCCCGGATATTCGCGCTGGCATGGCTTTGGTTATTGCTTCATTATCCGCAAATGGCAGATCCATCATCCGCAATGTTAATCAGATAGACCGCGGATACGAACAGGTGGATAAAAAACTACAGCTGTTGGGTGCAAAAATAGAACGTCAAAAAGAAGAATAGACAATAAAAAAGAGACGCTCTCGCGTCTCTTTTTTATTATTTTGCGTTTCCAGCCAGTTCCAGAAATTGATCGACCGCAGTTCGTAAGTTTGCTTCTGGCAGCGCACCGACCTGTCGATGCACAACTTTTCCGTTCGCTACAAACAACATAGTGGGGATTCCCTGCACTTCGTTTTTCATGGCGTTTTGTGGATTTTCATCCGTGTTGACCTTCGCCACAATTAATTGTCCTTCATAATCCTTGGCGATACGCTCCAGCATTGGGCCGACGGCCTTGCAGGGTCCACACCAGGGAGCCCAAAAATCAACAATAACCGGAATAGGAGATTGCATTACTGTTTTATCAAATGCTTCATCGGTAACATGAATCGGTTCATTAATCATGGAATTCTCCTGATCGTGCAAATAATTCAAACTAATTTGATTTTACCAATACTAATTAAATTCAGTTAACTTTCTTTTTTGTAATCAACAAATCGATAACCAACCCCACGCTCAGTTAAGATATAAATTGGGTTCGCAGGGTCTTTTTCAAGTTTCTGGCGCAGGTAATTGATATATAAGCGCACATAATGAGGTTCATCGCGGTACTCATAACCCCAAACCTTTGCCAGAATCTGGTCATACGTTAACACCCAGCCTGCATTTTGAACCAAATGATAGAGTAAACGGTATTCTGTGGGGCGCAGTTTTACGATTTCACCATCAAGCTTAACTTCTCGTCTACCAAAATCAAGTTTTAAGTGTTCATCCACAATAATCTGGCCGCCTTCTCCGGCAGCATTTGCAGGTTCAGTGCGCCGCAACACGGCCCTGACCCTGCTCACCAGCTCACGTGGACTAAATGGTTTTGTAACATAATCGTCCGCCCCCAGTTCAAGACCCTTAACGCGATCATCTTCTTCGCCTTTGGCGGTCAACATAATTACTGGCACAGTACTAGTTTCACGAATCAGCTGTAGCGCCTCAAAACCATCGATATCCGGCATCATCACATCCAGCAAAATCACATCAGGCATCTTTGTGCGCAACTCATTGATAGCATCCATACCTTTATGAGCTTCCACGACTTGAAAACCGTCGTGTTCCAGATTAAGCCTGATAAAACGAGCCATTCTTTCTTCGTCATCAACCACCAAAATCAACTTATTGCGAAAATTATCTTCTGTCATTTTATTTACTCTCTCACAAAGCTTACAATTTTTTCATCTTCAGCACCTGGCATCACTTCGATAAACGATATTCGAACCAAAGGCCAGATTACTGTATTAACATTCGCTTCCAAATAATTCAGATCTTTACCATCCCGCCGACGTGGATTGTGAACAAGAAGAATGGTATCGTTTTTTTGCGGCAGTTCATCCACTTCACAAACAACCGGATCCTCGTTTAACATATGCACAATGATCTGCTGCATTTTTCTCCCATTATCTTATCAAAAGCACTTGAACCTTCAACCTGCCAAGTGTTACAAGATCTCCATGGCTAATTGAATATTCAACGTGCGGAACAATTTTCTGACCATTGATCTTTGTACCGTTTGATGATCCCAAATCCATCGCATAAACATCACCATTCATAATGCGCAGCGAAACATGCATTCTTGAAACGCCTTGTGAAAAAGCATCAAACGGACTTAGATCTACATCAGGAAGTATGGATTGCCCTTCTACAGCTCTGCCAAGAGTAAAATCTTTTTTTTCACTGAGATGAATCACTTTTCCATTTTCAACGAGGTGTAATGAAATATTGGGGTCTTTTTGTTTTTGAATTACCTTCCGCGTTTGAAATAAATTTGTACCAGAATCGTTCGCATTGACAACCTCTGGCGGTTTGCTAATCAAACGGGTGTTTAAGAATTCAAGAGACAATAATTGAGTTCCGCATTCACTACAGAAATACGCCCCGGGTAGTTCCTTGTTGTGGCAGTTTGGGCAAAGAATCATGATTCTCTCTTTTCACCTTCCGGTGACAGCAAGGCTCTTGTTCCATATTTTAACTGTTTATCTCCATCCTTGCTATATTTTCCACTGGTTTTTATTAATTCTGCTTCTTGCATGGCTTTTAGCGCCATATCAGAATTCCCTAACTTGAAAAGTTGAGTTGAAATCGAACCCAGCCTGGCAACTGCTTGATTGAAATAGCCGTTTTTTACATCAGAATTTGCTTTTTCTTGCATTTGATAGACCGATATCCGAGATAACGCTTCGACAATTTCTTTTGGTGGATTGATGTTAGGTTCCGAACCACTAACTGGCAAAGTCAAATTAATAAACAGCCTCATTTTTCTATCTGCATGCAAATTAGCTTGATAACGCATTTTTCCTTTTGCCAATATGACTGAACTTTGTTTCTCTCCAATTGGAGCAATGGTGAAGGCTATCAAATATACTGATTTCTTGTTGAAAAATATTTCCCCCATGGGCACTGGGTTTTCGGTTTGAAGAACAGCCACATCCGGGTTTAACCGGTAAATATAGTTTGTTTCAATCCCATCCTCTGATTGATAATCCAGAGACAAGTTCTCTGCAGCTGTGATAGATAAGGATTCACTCATCCTTTGTATATAATTTCGCAAATCTTGTGTGCTTGAAATAAATGTGGAATTTCCTCCGGTAAGACCCGACAAGCGGTCAAGAAAGGTGTCATTCCATTCATGTCCTATTCCCAGGGCGCTAAGTGTGATCCCTCTTGTTTGCAATTTCTGTGCGAGATTGTAACAAGCATCTTCATCTCCATAAGTATGACCGTCGGTAAGAAGAATTAATTGTTTCCGAATTCCCGAGGTACCATTTCCCCAAAGTAGGTCAAATCCGGCCTTTAATCCAGTATATAACTCAGTACTGCCAGAACACATAATCGTTGCAAGTTTTTCGCTGATCAGATTTATATCTGTGACCTTTGTGGGCGATAAAAGTAAATCAGAGCGATCATTGAAAGTAATAATCGAAACTAAATCGGTTGGTCTTAGTTTTTCCACAAATTGGATGATATTTTCTCTTACCATCTCAATTCTGGAACCTTTCATTGAGGTAGATCGATCTATCACCAGGCATAAATGGTTTGTTGGAATTTTTGTCCGGTCAAGCTCCACCAAAGAATTAAGTTCGAGCATTGCATATACAATCTGTGATTCACTTAATCTGGGAATGGCATCCGTACTGAATTTGACTGATAATCCGACCATATCCTTGAGGTTTTTTCGGCCGCGTATGGAATCGTCATAATCCTTGCGCCTTTTAAGGTCACTTAATACTTCATAAGCTTCTTGAATTTGAAAAAACCATTCACGTGCAAGTTCCCCCGGATTTGTATCAGGATGATATTTTCGAGCATGCTCAAAATAAGCGAGGCGAATTTCCTCTACCGTCGCTTCACTGGATATTTCAAGAATTTCGTACCAGGTTTCACCTGATTTCATCGGTTATTATCCAAAACACCGCACCAGAATCACACTGATATTATCAGGTCCACCATGAGCATTGGCAGCATCAATCAACTTTTGACAAACCGCCACAGGGTTATCTCCACTTTTTACGTGTTCCATTATTTCAGTTTCAGGAACCACACCCCACAAGCCGTCGCTACATAAAAGCAGATTGCCATTTTTTGGTAGTGGATGGGTTTGAATATCCGGGTAAACACTTTCAGTTTGACCAAGCGCCTTTAGCAACACATTACGTTGAGGATGACTGGCAGCTTCTATTTCTGTAATTTCCTCAAGTTCAACCATTCTTTGAACAAGCGAATGGTCTTTAGTGATTTTCTGAACTCGTCCATCAGCCTGGATGAAATATGCCCGACTATCGCCTATATGTCCAATTGTGACTTGCTCACCAATGATCAAAGCGCAGGTAAAGGTTGTTCCGCCGCCAGGTGCGTATCTTAGAACCGCTTTATGTGTGTCATTGATGGCGTTTTCCATGATTTCTTGCAGGCTGTCTGTAAATGGTTCCTGCTGTATATCCAGAAAATGCGTATAAACTTTTTTTACCAAATGACTGGCAACGACACGAGCAGCAACGCCAGAAGCAATCGCCCCGTTACGATGGCCGCCCATTCCATCAGCTACGATACAAATTCCCAACGCCAAATCTTTAGTACCATCGGCAACCACTGTACTCAACGTGAAAAGTGTGTCTTCATTATGATCACGCTGCATACCATCCGATTGTCCGCTGCCGATTAATAATTGAGCGGGTTTGCAGTTGTTTAAATTGTTTTGCAGATGGTTGACTTTGTCTTCAGATAAAGGAGATGTTTGAATTGGTGAATTATTGGCAGAATGCACAGGAGCAGGTATTGTGGCATCATCTTGAATTGATTTTTTGTTTCCCTTTAATTTTTTTAGAATATTAGCCACACTATACTCCTTTATGCCATAAAAGCATACAAGTAATGATCAGAGGAACCAATATAAACGATATCATTGGCGGCAACTGGGGTTCCAGTGATTGCTCCTCCACTGATGAAACGCCATTGCTGACGTCCCGTTTTATAATCCAGGCAGTAAAATTTTCCATCAGCTGTTCCAAAGTAAATATTTTCTTTATAAATCAGTGGACTGCCACTAACCTGATGTTCTGTTTTAAATCGCCAGATTTCTTTGGCACTGGTTTTGTCGATGCTATACATTACCCCATCTGCTGAACCTATAAATAGGTAATGATCAATAATGGCCGGGCTGCATACCGATCCTTTGCCCATTCTGAATTTCCAAATAACCCAGCCTGATTTTGCATCAAGTGCGTAACAATTGCTGTCTACTGATGTGAAATATACGATTCCATCTGACACGATGGGCGAAGATGTAACCGGTTTTTTTGTCCAAAACCGCCATCTGATTTGTCCGCGGAAATCTGTGCACAAGAATTCATTGGATTCAGTGCCAAACAAGATAGAGTCATTCGAAATACATGGAGTGGAGCGAATAGCCCCTTCAGTATGGAGTGACCAGGCTTTTCTTGCTGTCGCGGTTTCAAGTGCATATAAATTTCCATCTTCAGAACCAAAAAAGAGATGTCCTTCTGCAAATCGTAATGAACCCCTAATAGGACCCTCGGTTTTGTAACTCCATATTTTCTTACCAATCTTTGCTTGAATGGCGTAAACAAATCCATCTTCGCTGCCAATATAAATTTGTTGGTTCAATACCAATGGTTTTGACAGAATAGCACCCTCGGCTGCAAATTTCCATTGAAATTGACCTTTGGCTGCATCGAGAGTGTAAAGATTATTGTCATAAGCGCCTATATAAACAAACCCACTATCAATCGTGGCTGTTCCTCTAATCTCATCTTCACATTTAAATGCCCAAACTGGTTTGACAGTCTGATCCTTTGAGATTAATTCAACACTTGTTCCCTTCGAAAGCACTCCCGTCTTTCGCGCTAATGCAGTCAACGCCTCACGCAATGCCCTGACACTTTCAAAGCGGTCCTCAGGTTTGTAATTCAGACAGGTATCAATGATTCTTTCAAATTCCTCTGAAACATTTGGATTGAACTTTCTAATTGGACGATCATTGAAAGAAAATGGCGCCTCGAGACGTGGATCTCTTCGTGTAAGCAGATGATGTAAAGTTGCACCAAGTGCGTATACATCCGTCTGAAAAGTAGCTTCACCACGATATTGTTCGGGTGGCGAATAGCCTTCCGTACCAATCATGGTTCCTTTTTGGTTTGTTGTAAAAATCTTTGCAATCCCAAAATCAACAATTATTATATGATTTTGTTGATTTACCATTAAATTTTGCGGTTTTATATCTCTGAATATAATCGGTTCAGGCTTGTGAGTATGTAAATATTCCAATACATCACATATTTCAATAGCCCAAATTATGGATTGTTCTTCACTCACTGGTTCAATTGAACTGCGAAGAAACGCTTCAAGGTCCTTACCATTTACGAGTTCAATAACTAGGTAAGAACGTTCATCGTGTGAAAAGAAATCAAATATTTTAGGAATAGCTGGATGATTGAGGGTTACCAGGATATTTGCTTCACGTTCGAAGTTTTTTACAATTGTTTCTCGCACCTGTGGATCAGGAGCCTTATTGATCATTTCCTTTACCGCTACTAATTTGACCACATTTGGAAAATGCAAATCTCGGGCACGGTAAACAGATCCCATTCCGCCGATCCCGATCACATCCTGGATCTGATAACGGCTCGATAAGATCACTCCTGGAGTGAGTTGCATTGTTCCACCAGGCTCGTTGCCAAAGGACTGAGTGTCAGGTTTGGTATCCAGTTTTTACTCCATGTTACACGTTACTCATTGTAAATTATAAACTTGCTTAACTCGAAGTGCAAACGCTGACAGATTAACCTTACGCTTTTGTCGATCAACTGACTATTCTTTACTAATAGTCGCTCAATTATTTATTAATGATATGCAGATAATTTTCTGCTGCCCATCCCTGACGGCTCTTGTCATAAGGTGCATTTAACTGCCACCAAACATAACCATCCATTTCGACAGGTCCTCCAACCACCAGGAACACTTCTGATTCATTGGCAACAAATATGGCTTCAGTACTGGTGCCTGGGTTATTGCGGATGTTTAATCCTGCTCCGTCTGTACCGGTAATCTGAACATAAAGCCCTACTTTTAAGCCCCTTTGTCCGTTGACATTGGGATCAAATGTTGGAGTGAGAGTCGCTGATGTCAACAAACCAACATCAACTGTGGGAATGATACCCCCGGGGATGATAGTTATAGCCGCCTGGGGGGTATATTGAAGCGAATTTTGCTGCGAAAGGCCATTTAATGCCAGGAATGCATAAATGCTGCAAAGAATGCAAACCAAAATTGCACCCCAGAAGATCCTTTCTCTTGCAGTTTCTATGAACTTTTTCATGGTTAAACTGGAAATATAAAGAAAGCCATACCCAGAATCAAATAAACAGATAGCAGAGCAGCGCCTTCCAACCAGTTTGATTCGCCATCGGCAGAAACCGCGTAACAAATGATTACCGCAGCTCCGAGTGCAGCCAATTCAAACGGATTAAACACCAGTGTCAATGGGTTACCCATTAATAAACTCACAAATACTAGAACAGGTGCCACAAATAGAGCGATCTGTAAGCTGGAAGAAACAGCTATTTCCATACTAAGATCCATTTTGTTTTTAAATGCCACCTTTACTGCCACCAAATGTTCGGCGATATTTCCAATGATCGGCACCAGAATGATACCCAGGAAAAATTCAGAAATGCCAGTCCCTGCCACTACAGCTTCAACGCTGCCCACCAACAACTCACTCATCCACACCACACCACCGGTGGCGCCCGCAAGTACAAGTATGGATTTCAAAATTGTCCAGGCTGGTTTTTCTTCATTTACAATTATTGGTGGACTTCCAATACCTTCAGTAGCTGGTGCTTTAAGTGAAAATATAGTTCCCAAAATATACAAGATGATCATAACAGCAGCAACGGAAAGACTTAATACCTCCACCTTTTGGGTCAATCCGCTGGCGGTCGAATGACTGAACAAAGAAGGTGTTACCAGTCCAACCAAAGCAATGCCAAGAAGGATGGTGTAATTGACAGTATGCCTTCTGTCAAAACGCTGGATTCCATTTTTTAATCCACCAACTACGATGGAAAGACCCAGCACAAATAATAAGTTACCGATAATTGAACCGGTGATTGAGGCTTTGACCAAATCAAGTAATCCGCGTTTAATTGCGAATAAAGTGATTATTAGTTCTGCAGCGTTGCCAAGAGAGGCATTGATCAACCCGCCGATTTTTGGCCCTGTATGTGACGCCAGGCTTTCAGTGGCTTCACCAATCAAACCAGCCAGAGGAATTACGCCCGCGGCTGAAAGTGCAAACACCCATCCTGCTCCCCATCCGGCGCTGTGTGCGACGGCTGCAAGTGGACAAGCCAAAATCAAGATATATAATGGATGATTCTTTATGTAGGGAAGAATTTTTTTCATAATACAAAATTATAACCGAGGGGCAAAATCTCTGCTATGTTATAATCCGATTGTATGTCAGATGAAAATGTTCCTATCCATCACTTGGGTAATCGTTACCGGCTGATCCATCAGGTCGGTAAAGGTGGAATGGCGTTGGTCTATGAAGCCTATGACCAGATGCTTGAACGCCCTGTCGCAATTAAGCTGCTCCGTAAGGATTTTTCAGAAATCCAGGGCTTTCGAGATCGCTTTAAACAGGAAGCCAAGTCAGCAGCCAATCTTACCCATCCAAATATTGTCACTGTCCATGATTTCGGTATTGACCCCCACGGCATTTTCATTGTAATGGAATTCATGGTGGGCAAGGATCTTAAATTCCGCATTCGCGAAAACGGATTCTACTCTGCCAGCGAAGGTATTCCACTTATGATTCAAGCGTGCAATGCGCTCGGCTATGCGCACCGCGCAGGAATAGTCCATTGTGACGTTAAGCCCCAGAATATGATCGTTTCAGATGATCACCGCCTGAAGATCACTGACTTTGGAATCGCCCGAGCCCTTTCTTCTATAAATGAATATAATAAACCCGATGTTGTATGGGGTTCTCCTCAATATCTTTCTCCTGAACAAGCTCTCGGTGAACAACCATCTCCTGCCTCTGATGTATATTCCATGGGTGTGGTTATGTATGAAATGTTCACGGGCAAATTACCATTCAATGCAAAAACAACTGATGAATTAATTCAACTTCATCAAACGCAACCTCCCGTTCCACCCAGGCAGATCAATCCAGAATGCCCTCCTGAACTTGAACAAATAATTCTCAAGGTACTATCCAAGGATCCGATGGCTCGTTATCGTACAGCAGATCAGCTTGGCAGTGTTCTCGCTACTATCCTGGAGAATTATCGAAAACATCCATCCAGCCTTGGGCATACTTCTGAGCTTCCTCCTGTCTTAATGATGAAAAATCAGCCTCCTCAAATCAGTTACGAAGATTATTCGCCTGAATCAGAAAAGACATCCAGCCCCATGGATTGGAAATTAATTGGCCTGGAACTCTTATGCCTCTTGCTTGTTGGCGGCTTACTTCCGTTCTGGCTGTATATAT
>PNNU01000062.1 GCA_013824385.1 Anaerolinea sp. | reverse complement strand
CTGCGGTAAAAAGATTACTGCATTGAAATGCCCCACCACTTGAGTGACCGGTGTTTTAACACCATCCAGCAGCACTTCCTTGCGCAAACGCGACCCACCGTTGCCGTTTGAATCCTGGATCAGGCGCACTTCCAATTTGTGTTGGCGATCACCGCGTTGATAGGCAGCCACGAGACGAGCAACTGTTAAATCTTCACCGGTGGCGACAAAATTCAAAAGTTGTTTGTCGCTCATGGCATGAAAAGAGGTGAAGGTTGCCAGATAATAGATCGCTTCAAGCAGAGATGTTTTCCCCTGCGCGTTTGAGCCCATTAACAAAAGAATCCGCCTAGGCACATCCATATCCAGGCGGGAGAAAAGCCGAAAGTTAGTCAGTGACAGGTGCGTTAGATACATGGATTAATCAAGAGGTGTTTCTTCGTCATCACGCGGCTTCCATACCTTGTCCGTGCGATCCGTGTAAAGGATGCCTTCAAGATGATCAATCTCATGTTGAAAGATACGGGCCAGCCAACCTTCTGCTTTGACCTTAATCGGTTTTCCGTGGCGGTTTAAGGCTTTTACCACAATACCTACATAACGATTCACTTCGCCCACCAAGTCAGGTACTGAAAGACAACCTTCAACACCAAGCTCCATTTCTTCTGAAACCTCAACTATTTCAGGATTCACCAAAACGTAAAGTTTCTTTACTACCGTTGTGCTCTCTTCGCTTTCATCGTCTTCATCATCTGCATATTCAATCACCACCAATCGCTGTGAAACAGCCACTTGCGGAGCGGCCAGACCAACACCAGGAGCGTCGCGCATGGTATCAATCATATTGGTTACCAGTAATTGAAAATCCTTGCCAAAATCAGTTACTTTACGGGCTTTGCGCCTGAGAATTGGATCAGGAACGCTTACTATATCTAGAATCGCCATTTTAAACCTCGTAGTTTAGTCAATCAACAGCCAATTTTACTCGTTTTCGCCCTTGTTTGCCCGTTGATTTTCTTTTTGGATCTCTTCGTATGTTTTGATCCATTCGACAAATTTCTGCTGCTCATTTCTCTTGGCGGTTTCGAGAGTTGCCCGGTAGCGGGAATAGATTTCAGCCTGCACTTCTGATGGCTGGTAAACATTATCAAAGGTTAATTCTTCGTTGCCAATCTTGATCTTGACCGTACCAAAATTTAATACCAGGTTGATCAGACCTTTGCGTTCAAACTCAACCGTCTGAATATTTTTCACCGGTGCGGACCGCCTGTCGTCCATGCCTAGTGGTCTTTTATAAACATCTATCAATAGATCATCCGTAACAATATAAACATCATTCTGCCAATCTTGAAACTGATAGACCCACCAAATCCAACATACCGCTGTCAGAATCAAAGCGCCAATATAAATCACCAACTCGGGAATGACACTAATAAAACCTAAAAAACGCCCTGCTGCCACCAGAACGATGGCCAACAAAATGAATCCGGGCAACGCGGTTTTTTTGAACAAGATCCACCAATGTGTTCGATAAACAACAGAGTCTTCATTCTCCGTCCGTAATTTGAAGATGCCAGCTAATAAATCAGAAAATGATCCTGAAGTATCGGCGGACCCAGAATTACTGGCATTACTGGGGTTTGATGGGAGTTTCTTACTAACCACAGACCGTTCTTTTTTGCCGGTCAACGCCTCGCGGATCTCCCGCTTTTCGGCTTGGGTAGACTCAACTGCTGCAGCTTCCCTGCGAATTTCAAGCAATTCATATATTACATATGGAAAAGGCAGCCGTTTAAATTGCAGGTCACCCGTATAAGTTCTGACGGTTAGTGTGCCAAACCCAAGCAATCTGCCCATCAATGAAGTATCAACCCCGACGGATAAAACCGCATTGACCGGGGATTCATGCCGGCTTTCATAGAACCCTATCAGTTTTTTTTGAACACAAACGCGTTCGCGAGTCAGAATGAAATAGTCATTACTCCACTCCAACCCCGACCATATGCATAAAATTATCCCCATAATCAATTCAGCCATGGAGAGGATCAACAAGGGTACATAAAAATTATCCGAAGCCAGGGCAGAAAAGAGCAAAAACGAAAAGCCCACCAGAAAAGCTCCGCCTGTAAGGAATAATCGTAAGAACAGGAAGAATGGATGTCTGCGGCTGAATAATTCAATTCCCTCGTCCACGGCTCGCCATGACAGGTTTTCAGTACAAGTCAGATGGTAAGATTTTTGAAATAAATTGAACGCAGCCTTTATATCTGGATATTCATTAGCAATGTCTCTTGCTATGTCTTTTCGAATACGCAGCACCGTCACCTCCGAGAGGCAAACAGCTCGAGTTTCATAGGTGTGTTTCCCCGAAAGTACTTCCTCGCCAAAATGATCCCCCATACCCATGATTCCAAGGTTTTTATCTTTTTTTGCATGGTGAAGAATGATCTTGACTTTGCCAGAGAGGATAAAATACAAATCAGAAGCTGGATATCCATCTGAGAAAACCGTGGTTCCCGACGGGTAATTCACTTGTTCAAAGTAAGCATTGATTCTTTGCAAGTCTTCTTCATCGAGCATTGAAAACGGAAACAGCGATTTGAGCACGGTGATTTGATCTATTAGTTTGACAACCATGTTTTAAGTATATCCAAACTGCGGTAATTCGCCTATCATACGAAGGTAATTTCCATCTTCCATCTGGTAAAATCGAATGTGTTGTTTGAACTTTGGAGTGTTGGATATGAAGCATCTACGTAACTTTTCATTAATTCGTTGGATTTCACTGGCTCTGATTGCAGCCGGTGTATTGCTGTTGGTATTTCAATTGGTGGTATTCAGCCGCCTGCGATCTTCCTTCTCACCCGGATCCACTATTGCCGGAGTGGATGTATCCGGTCTGGATATCGACCAGGCTGCGGATCGCTTGACCCAGGCTTATTCAGTCCCCGTGGAATTGAATTACGGTGACAGCAGCTTTCAGGTAAAACCCGCCACCCTGGGGTTCTCATTGGATCTTAGCAGTATGATGGCTGCCGCGGATCAAGCCAGAGCATCCCTGCCCTTCTGGTCCGCTTTTTGGGATTACCTTTTTAATCGTTTTCCTGAATCACAAGATATTCCAGTTCGCGCCAAGATTGATACAGATCAAATGCGGTCATTTTTGGTTAATGAAATCGCAGCTCGCTACGATCAAGATCCCGAACCTTTTTCTCCCATCCCCGGCGACACTTTCTTTTCAGCCGGCAAATCCGGTTTAAGCCTGGATGTGGATCGGTCGATTGAATTGATCAGTATGGCGTTGAAATCTCCATCTGATCGGGTGATCAACTTGACTGTGAAAAAAAGTACATCATCCCGCCCATCATTTGAAAATTTAAAAGTATTGCTCTCAGAAGTGATTGATGCCAACCAATTCAATGGTGTTGCCGAAATTTATGTGAAAGACCTGCAAACCGGCGAGGACATGCAATTAGCTTACCAGGCAGAAGAAAGATTGAATCCGGAGATCGCGTTTTCTGCTTTAAGCACGATCAAGATCCCCATCATGGTTGAAGTCTATCGAGTTAAAGAAGAACCGACAGATGCCGATACGTTTACACTGCTCGAAAAAATGATGACCCTGTCTGATAATGATGCCTCTGATGCGCTGATGAAAACCATTATGGACCAAAATCTGGGTCCCCTTCACGTTACTGAAACCATGCAGAAACTTGGCTTAAATAACACTTTCCTGGCAGGTATGTTCTATTATGGTGCGCCAATCCTGAAGGTATATTCCACACCGGCGAATTCCAGAACAGACATCAACCTGGATTCAGATATCTACAACCAAACCACCCCAACTGAGATTGGTTCATTGTTAAGTGATATCTACCAATGTGCCCAAACCGGTGGGGGCAGTTTTGCCGCGGCTTTTCCGGGGAAGATTTCACAAAACGAATGCCGTGCCATGATCTCGTTGCTTTCACGTGATCGAAATGGTATGTTGATTGAAGCCGGTTTGCCCGACGGCACCCAGATCGCACACAAACATGGGTGGGCTCAAGATGCAACTGACTATGCGATCCACAATATGTGCGATGCTGCCATTGTTTATTCCCCCGGTGGAAATTACATCCTTACCATTTACATCGACAGCAATGAACAGATTGTTTTTGACAACGGCAATCAGCTTTACGCCGATCTTTCACGAGCTGTTTACAATTACTTCAACCTTGGAACCCAATAAAACCGATTTCCCTTAAAACCTGCAAAAAGATGAGAGCTTGCCTCATCTTTTTTGGTTCTTTTTATCTTGTCAGTTTATGTGGATTCATGTATAGTCATGAATAGCTTATTCCAGAAACGCACGAGGTCGGATAAATCAAATGGAAAATACAAATACAACGTTAATTAAAGAATCGTGGCTTGATCGACCGGTTTTTCCCTCTTTTGAAAAATTTAGAATTGAACATTTGTTGATTGCCATCATCATTCTATTGGCAGTGATCAGTCGATTCTATAATGTCGGTGTCAGAACTATGTCTCATGATGAGGTCAATCACGTAGTGCCCTCTTATGATCTGTACATCGGCAAAGGGTACAGCCATGACCCTGTCACGCACGGTCCGATGCAATTTCACCTGTTGGCGGCATCCTATATGCTTTTTGGTGATTCCGATTTCAGTTCAAGAATTCCAACAGCCCTTTTCAGTATTGCAAATGTGGTATTCGTTTTGTTTGCCTGGCGTCGTTATTTAGGTAGAACGGGTGCCTTGCTGGCTGGCGTTTTCTTTCTAATATCACCTATTGTGCTATTTTATGGCCGCTATACTCGGAACGAATCATTTATCGGATTATTTACCGTTATTCTGCTATACGCAGTATTGTATTATATGGAGAAAGGTAAACACAAAACCCTTTATCTCTATACCGCCATCCTTGCCTTGTATTTCTGTACAAAAGAGACTTCTTTCATCTTTACTGCCGAAATGCTGATCTTCCTGGCTTTTGTGTTTATAAGAGAGGTAACACAAAAAGAATGGACGAAGGCACAGCACAAAGATGTGTTCATTCTGGTGATGATGGTGGGGTTACTTCTGTTGGGCGTCGCATTAGGGGCAGGTATCATTGATGGCCGCATTTCAAAAGAGGCGGCAGCAGCAGTAGATAGCGGTGTTGTCAATACAATTCCTCCAGAATTGATCCGTATTATTCTATTGGTAAGCGTCGCGCTTGCTGCGGCTTCAATCATCGGAGCCTTGGTTATCTTGATAATTGGTTTGGGCTGGTCGAAAATTCGAAATATTCGCTCCTTTGATTTGCTCATTCTCACCTTAACATTAGTCATGCCTCAATTGATCGCTTTTCCGATCAGTCTTTTTGGCTGGAACCCACTGGATTATTCCCAACCCGGATTGATCAGAACTTCAATCGTTTTGGCAGTTACTGTGATTATCACACTGGCTGTTGGCCTGCTTTGGAAACCCGTTCTTTGGCTCAAGAACGCAGCCATTTTCTATGCCATCTTTACTGTTCTCTACACCACCATGTTCACCAACGGACAAGGTTTCTTCACAGGCATGGTGGGCTCGTTAGGCTACTGGCTTTCACAACAAAGTGTAAACCGCGGCACCCAACCCTGGTATTACTACGCTTTACTCCAAATACCGATGTATGAATACCTGGCTGCCATGGGCGCTTTCATGGCCTTGATCGTTGCGCTTCGCCACAACTTGTTTTCTTCACGCCCAAAAATTGCCCCTGCAGAACAAGTAGCATTAGAAAAAATCGAAAAGGATGAAGAAGAACAGAGACAGAAATCACTGACAGATTCTTTTTCAACCTTGGAGGATGACGCCCCCGATATTGATGTTCCTTTATCTGAAGCTGATGAAAACCCAAAACGCGTGCCAGTTTTAGCCCTGCTACTCTATTGGTCTGTGATGTCACTTATTGCTTATTCAGTGGCAGGTGAGAAGATGCCCTGGCTAACATTGCATATTGCACTGCCCATGCTGCTTGCAGCCGGTTTCAGTATCGGTTACCTGGTGGATACCCTCACAGCACAAAAGTGGAATATCAAATCACTTCTATCATTGCTGCTCTTCCCTGTACTTTTAATCAGTTTTTCCAGTGTGCTCGGCACGATCCTTGGACCGAACAAACCCTTTGCAGGAATGGAATTGGAACAACTTCAAACCACAAGTACCTTCATTTTTTCTGTGATCGCGCTTGTACTTTCAGGTTGGGGTATTGTTGAATTGATGAAGGGTTGGCAGCCCAAGGAAATCATCAAATCGTTGTTGGTAGTGTTCTTTGCAATAATGGCTATCTTGACCGCCCGATCAGCTTATCAAGCCAACTACATTAACTATAATACCGGTAAGGAATTCCTGGTCTACGCGCATGGTGCGGAAGGCCCTAAGGACGTCCTTGCACAGGTGGAAGATATCTCTCAACGTACCACTGGCGGAAAAGACATCAAGGTGGCTTACATCGGTGATGCCTTGTATCCTTATTGGTGGTATTTCCGCGATTATCCAAACAAGACATGGCTTAAAGATAAGCTAAGCCGCGACTTGACCCAATACCCAGTGGTGATTAGCGACGATACTGAACTCGAAAAAACACGCGCCATTCTGGATGATAACTATTACGAATTCAAATATATTCGCCTGGTTTGGCCAATGCAAGATTATATGAATCAAACCCTGAAAAGTGTTTGGACTGGGTTAAAAGATCCAGAAATGCGAAAAGCAATTAGGGATATCTGGCTCAATAAAGATTACACCCAATATGCAAGCATAAAGAATCTCACTTCACTGACTGTTGAAAACTGGGAACCCTCAGGCCGTATTTATTTATTCATTCAAAAGAGCCTGGTCTCATCCATCTGGACGTACGGCACGGTTCCTTCCGCGCCTGTGGTGAAAGCTGATCCGTACGCGGCAAACATGACCATGTTTACCCCCGATCTGTTCTTCGGATCAATCGGCACAGAAAACGGACAATTCACCGGCGCTCATGATCTCGCCATCGGACCTAACGGTGATATCTATGTAACAGATGCAAAGAACCACCGCATCGAACGTTTTTCAGCCGAAGGGCAATTCATCAACACTTGGGGAAGCTTCGCTACTGTGGATAATGGGGGTAGCGCTCCTGGCGGTACGTTTAACGAGCCGTGGGGTATTGCCGTGGCACCCGATGGATCTGTATATGTCGCAGACACCTGGAACTATCGCATTCAAAAATTCACCGCCGACGGTAAGTTCATCACCATGTGGGGTACAGCCGGCACAGCCGATTCTTCAGATGCCTTCTGGGGTCCCCGCGGGATCGTGGTAAATACCAAGGGTCAGGTATTGGTCACAGACACCGGCAACAACCGCATCGTAGTCTATGATTCTAATGGTGCTTTCTTGAGTCAATTTGGATTGAACGGAATGAATCAAGGCGAATTTGATGAACCAGTTGGCTTGGCAATTGATAAAGATGGCTTGCTCTATGTTGCTGATACATGGAATCAACGCATCCAGGTCTTTCAACCGCTATCTGAGGGAACAAGCTATGGCTACTTGCGTGAATGGAATGTGGATGCCTGGACCGGGCAATCTGTCAACAACAAGCCCTACATCGACGTGGATAAGAACGGACATGTGTTTGTGACCGATCCCGATGCTTACCGCGTTCTTGAATTTGACAACATTGGAAACTTCATCAGAGGCTGGGGAGACTACAGCAGTGGTATTGACGGGTTCGGCATGCCGATCGGTATCGCCGTGGATGCAGAGGGAAGAGTATGGGTAAGTGATGCTGAAAATGGCTATATGCTGCGTTTCACCATGCCCGATGCATCTGCGAACACCCTTCCACAGGGCATTCTGGAACTCCCGGCTTCAACCAGCCTGCTGACCTTTAACATGACCACCGGTATGGTGGATGGTCCGTTGGGAGTAGCTGTATATCGTTTATCTGAGGACGGTACACAATGGGTGCCTATCGTGCCAGATGGTATTTCCGCCTTGATTCCCTCTGGAACGCAGCCCATCCAAAATGCAGATGGTGATTGGCAGCTTTTCAATGCAGACAATACTATTGCATTCCATTGGCAACCTGATATCCTCTTGTGGATATCCAATCTCGATATTCAACCCACCCAATAACGATTAATTACTGAAAACAAAAACGGCGCTGATTATCATCAACGCCGTTTTTGCTTTATTATCGAGAGTCTCGCTTTGCCGGGGCTAGTATGCTGTTCAGAATCAGACTGACTAAACTGACAATCAGTGCGCCAAGAAACGCATAGAGGTATTTGTTTTCAGGGATAGTGAAGCCAATGTTGACAATATTGCCCAACCAGCCTGCCAATAAAAACATGACCGTATTTACGATCAAGGTGCCAAGCCCCAGGGTAAGAATGATCATCGGGCAACTGGCGACCATCAGCAACGGTTTAATGATGACATTGACGAATCCAAAGATGAGAGCCAGCACTAAATAGGCATACCAGGCATCGTTCTGCATCAAGATATGCGGTTCCAATACCCTCACTGCCAGAAACAAAGCTGCAGCATTGATTAATAAACGGATCAGAAATTTGTTCATGGTTTTATCCTTTCAATCCATTTACGCAAAACTCATAAAAAAGGTTCAAGAACTAGACAATAATGGATTCATTTAAGGGCTGAACCCAATGTTTCATCCATAAAAGTGTGTTAAGTTCGCGCATCCCCACTGACTCAAACGAAGATTTGGCTCTTCCTGCTGGATAGTTTACCGCCAGGCGCTTGGGTAAAAGAACTTTATGTTCTATGACCGGAAATACCGCCTTGATCACTTCATCCTCCCAAATCGGAGAGGTTGCCAGCCAGCAATAATCATGTGTTTCACTGCTGTGATCAAGTGTAACCGCACCGATCAATTTAGAATCCTTGCGCACTGACCACGACCTTTGAAATTCCGCGTACATGAGGCGTGTTAACCAGTTTGAAAATGTCGGTTCCATTTTGTCAAGCTTGATGGGAATATTCCAATGAATCTCGCGAGGATAAAGAGATTCGAGCCACAACTTTTGTTGAGGCCAATCCTCTTTTTCGCGCCCGGCAACCTTAACGTCGGACGACGGATTTTCCATAAGTTGGCTGCCAGAGCGATAAACCCACATCGTACGGCGGCTGATCTCATCGAAACCGAGGTTTCGATAAATTTGAATGGCAATCTCATTATCATCACGAACCTGCAGGTATACCTGTTTGCCCTGATGCTCGCGCACATGACGGATGGCGCGTTCGGTGAGTTGTTTGCCGATGCCCCTGCCGCGAAAGTTTGGGTGAACAGCCACATTGGCGATAAAATAGCTGCCTTTTTCTTTTGCTCGCAAAGGAATCAACGTAACGTTGCCAATAATTTGACCATTTTCCACCCAAACATAACCGTGGAAAGGCAGTGGTGAATTTTCAGGTGTTGTGTTTTCGAGAATCAAACTGCTAAAATTATTGGCTGTTTGCCTGATGTGCCTTATATATTCCAATCCCTCTGCATCAATGTTATGTGAAAAACATAATTCGATCAGATCTGCAATTTCTCTGAGGTCCTCCCGCAAGCGGATGGCCCGAATTCGGGAGTGAGGATTTATCAGAATAGTCATGCCTCCCATTTTACACCAATGCCCCTTTCTACGATTCAAAATCGTCGGGCAAGTTTGACACACCCATCCGCAAAGACTAAAATTAATTTATGAAAGATCATTCAATCATCCTGTTACATAATGCAAAGATCCTGGGCGCCCAAGAACGTATTGAACGCGGTTGGTGTTTAACAAACGGGAATCGTATTCAATCACTGGGTTCCGGCGATCCATCCCACGCTGTGGAACAACAGGCAACTATATGTATTGATTGCCACGGGGGCACACTGCTGCCCGGATTCATCGACTTGCATACCCACGGTGCAATTGGTGCAGATTTTGTTTTTGGAAAATCAGAAGAAATGCAAAAGATTTCTACATTTTTTGCACAACATGGCGTGACCGGTTTTTTGGCGTCAACCTATGCAGCGAGTCAGCCTGAAATAACTTCCGCCATTGAAACGATCGGGGGAACTATGGGCAGTGAACCCGGCGCCCGCATATTGGGCATCCATCTGGAAGGGCCGTGGTTGAACCCCCTCAAAGCAGGTGCGCAGTCGATGGGTAACATTCGTACAGCTACCCCTGAAGAAGCCCTGACTTACCTGGATACCGGACTGATCCGCCTGGTGGCACTGTCACCAGAGATCACTGAAAACCAGTGGCTGATAAAAGAATGTACAGATCGGAATATCACTGTCTCAGCCGGGCATTCTGCCGCCACCTTCGCGGAGATGCGGGCTGCGGTTCAATTGGGTATTACCCAGATCACACACTGTTTTAACGCCATGAGTTCCCTTCACCACCGCGAACCAGGGGTTGTTGGCGCTGCGCTTTCACTTCCAGAATTACGGTGCGAATTGATTGCGGATAACATCCATGTTCACCCGGCAGTCATGGATATTCTGGTCAAGGCTAAAACTCCTCGAGGGGTGATTCTGATAACTGATTCAATCAGTGCGGCAGGCATGCCTGACGGCATCTATTCGCTCGAGGGTCAGCCGGTCACCCTTGTTGACGGCGCCGCCCGACTCGCGGATGGCACACTGGCAGGCTCAACACTCACCATGGATGCTGCCTTGCGCAATTTTTCCGCCGCCACTGGTCTGCCCATTGAAGAAATCTGGATGTGCTCCTCTCTTAATGCAGCTCAAGCAATTCACCTCGACGATCACAAAGGACGCATTGCTCCTGGTTACGATGCCGATCTCGTCCTTCTGGACTCAAACTTGCACGTTCTAATTACAATGGTTGAGGGTCAAGTGTGTTTTGACGGCCGATGACAAAACTCTGATAAGTCTCTAATACATTTCTATGCCAATCACGCCTCTTGAAATGCTATAATCACCCGTAATACGTAGGAAGAGGAAAAACATCTTATGATGAGATTTGATCGTTTTACAGAGAGAGCACAAGAGGCAGCCCAACGTGCTGCCGAAATTATTCAGAGGTATGGGCATAACCAGATCGATACTGAACACATCCTGTTGGCATTAATCGAACAACCCCAAGGTGTGGTTCCGCAAATCCTTGAAATCCTCAAGGTAGATCCACAGATCCTGATGGAAAGACTTGATTACATTCTCAAGACCAGCCCAAAAGCCAGTATATTTGGCGGCGGCGCTGGCCAGATTTTTATCACTCCGCGCGTCAAACGCATTATTGACCTGGCCAATGAAGAAGCCAGTAAACTAAAAGATGAATATATCTCGACCGAGCATCTCTTTTTAGCCATTTTGAGTGAAAAGAATACGCCAGCCGCCCGGCTGCTTGAAACCACCGGTCTGACACGTGAACGTGTTTCTGAAGCTGTTATCCAACTACGCGGCGGACAGCGGGTTACCGATCCGCAAGCTGAAACACGCTACCGTACGCTCGAGAAATATTCCCGCGACCTCACCCAACAAGCCCGCGAGGGCAAACTTGACCCCGTGATCGGACGCGACACCGAAATTTCTCGTGTCATGCAGATCCTTTCACGCCGCACCAAGAACAATCCTGTTCTGATCGGCGAAGCCGGTGTTGGCAAAACCGCCATCGTGGAAGGTCTGGC
>PNNU01000061.1 GCA_013824385.1 Anaerolinea sp. | reverse complement strand
CTGCGCATCAAAGACACCATGGAAATTGAGGATATGGAGGGTAAACACATCGCACTGGTGCAAAAAGCCTTGATCACACCGTTCCGCGATCGCTGGGTAGTGAAAATCCGCAGCGGACCCGACCTCACAGTACAGGGCAATATTCTGGATCACGAATACTCGATCAAAGAGGGGCTGCGCCGTGTGGCCGAGATTTCAAAGAAATGGTTCAAACTATCAGATGTTTACGGTGTCGAAATCGATCCCGACCAGGAAGACGTGTTAATCCTCACCGTTGCCATCGCCATTGACATGATGGTCCACGATATCTGAATCTGAAATTGCTTTGATCGATAATATTGAGTATTACGTTCAAGATCTGGATTGTTTTATGCGCATGAATAGGTCCACGGCTCTTGGGTCGAAATGCGTGCCTGATTGGCTCTGGATATAATTCAATACTTTTGGCTCAGGCCAGCCTACCCGGTAGGGTCGGTCAGAACATAATGCGTCCCACACATCCACCACTGCGAACAGACGTGCCTCTAAAGGAATCTCTTCACCTTTTAATCCACGTGGGTAACCCGAGCCATCCCATTTCTCATGATGACAATATGGAATATCCAATGCTGGTTTGAGAAATTCAATCGGTGAGAGTAAATCATGGGCAAATTGGGGATGCTTGCGCATAATCACCCATTCACCATCACTAAGCTTGTCTGGCTTGAATAAAATATTATCAGGCACGCCAAGCTTACCGATGTCGTGCAGCAGCGCTCCCCGGCGGATATTGGCAAGCTGGTCACCGCTCAAACCTGCGATGCGAGCCAGATCAATGGTCATGTCAGTTACGCGCTCTGTATGCCCTTCGGTTTCTCTGTCACGCAAGTCCATGGCATGAGACCAGCCAACAATAGTTGCGTCATAAGCCAGTAATAATTCATTATTCGAGCGCTGCAGTCCGTCAAATAACTGTACGCTGTCAATGGCGATTGAAGCTTGCCCGGCCAGGGTTTCGAGATAATCCAACCAATCAGGTCTTGGATTGAGGGTTGAGCGGTGAAAGATTTCTAGAACTCCATTTACCTTTCCCTTGGCGAGTAACGGAATCGCGTAAAATGAAACAAAGTTTTCTTCTGATAATAAAGCTGCTTTTGAGAGTAATCGATCAGCTTTATCCAAATTTACAATGTTTATAGTACGTCGATTTAAGGCAGCTTGCCCTGCATAATCTTCTCCAAGCTTCAACCGCAACTTGGATATCCCTGTGGTGATGAATCCACGGCTGGCGGCAAAAACCAATTCGTTGGATTTAGGTTCATATAGGAGTATTACCGCCGCATCCACATTTAATTGGTTGATAACTTGCTCAAGGATGACATTTAAAGTTACATGCAGATCAAGGCTTGAGGAGATGGCCATGTCGATGGTACGCAATGAAGAAAGTCTTCTTACCTGGTTGCGGATTTCTTCTTCTGCTGTTTTTCGATCGGTGATATCTCTACCAACAACAACACTTCCTGTGATCTTTCCTGCATCATCTCGGATTGGGGCATAACTAAAACTTCCCATCCAGGTTTCATCGGTATCATTTCGACGCAAGCTGTATTCAACGCTGTTTCCTACTTCACCCCGCAAAGCACGAGATTGCGGCCATTCTCTTGATGGTGCAATATCTCCGTTAGGCAGATAGAAAGTTATACATTTTGAGTTATCTAATAATATTTTTGCGCACTCTTCTTTATCTTTACATTTATAAAATTTGGCATAAGATTCATTAAATTCAGTAAAGTTTCCTTTTACGTCTGAAATAAAAACCGCATCGTTCATATTGGCTAGCGCAGCCTGTAATATGGCGCGCGTTGATCGGCTTTCTTCGAGCATGTTTATCTCACTTGTAATCACTTCAGAAAACAAAATAATACCGCCGATCTCTCCTTTTTGGTACCAGGGATGGATCTCCCAGCGAACCCAATCTACACTACCATCCGTTCTATAAAAAGGTGATTGGTCAGCTTTTTCTGTTGCCCCTGACAAACAGCGTTGATGGATTTGCTTTATTTCTGGGGATATTTCTGGAAATATCTCATAATGTGATCGGCCAATAAGATCAACTTCCCCAAGTCGATAATCCAATTTATATCGTTGACTTGCGGCAATATATTTCATTTGTCGATCAAACATGGCAATTGCAGCCGGCGCGTATTCTACAAAAAGTTTTAAAGTGGATTCATTTGAGCGTGAGTTTTCTTCCGCCTTTTTTTGGCGGTCTATGGATTCAAAAGTGGAAATTACACCTGTTGGTGTCGTAGATTGATCTGAAAATTGCGGAAAAGCATCAACCCTTATCCACGAATACTCTTTTAGTTCAGGATTGAAAACACCCATGGTTACGTCATTTACCGGTTTTGCACTTTGTAACGCCACCATGCTGGGATGTTCACTGCCTGGAAAATCAGACCCATCTTCGTGAATAGATCGCCAGCGTGGATCCATACTGGTACGGCCTTGCAATTGTTTCAATGACAGACCCAGTATTTTTTGAGCGGCTTCATTTGCAGAAATTATCTTACCATCAGCAAAGTGATATACAACCCCCACGGTTAGATTTTCAAACAGAGATTGATGCAAAGCAGCAATTCCGTCTGACTTCGTTATTTCCCTTTTCATCGATCCTCCCTTTATACCGATTAATGAGTGGAGATCTAAATGATATACTGATGATAGGGATGTTTTTGTTATTAATAGTATAGAGTATTTACCATCTTTTTCAATAACGGTTAGAAAATATTCAACTTAAGTTAGATACGCTGCCTTTCATTTACTTTTATTATCTGAACAATAGTTTGATTTACCGGCGTTGGAATACCTAACTTCTTTCCCAACTCAATGGCTTTTCCGCCGAAGACGTCCACCTCGGTCTGTCGGCCGGCTTCCACGTCCTGGAGCATTGAAGTTTTTCCTTCTGCTGATAACGTATGTAAAACCGGATACCAGTTGAGCACGTCCTGTGCAGAGAGGTCAACCCCAGACGCCTGAGCAAGCAGGACTACCTCCTGCATTAAGGCGTCCATTAAGGCACGCGCATCGGGGTCGGTGTGGAACACACCATAGCGGGCGCGTAATACCGCTGATGCCTGGTTTACACCCACATTAATCATGAACTTCCACCATAACATGCGCAGCATATCTGATGGTGTCTCAAACTGAATACCAGCGGATGTGAAGGCTTGCTGTACTTTCAACACATTTTGGCTTGGAGTAAGGTTTTCCGCTTCACCGAAAATGTGTTTACCTTCCTTCGTATAGGTGACCTGGTTGCCATCCCGGACGGCATCAATGCCGACCGAAATCGCGTAAAGTACTTTTTCCCATCCAAATTGTGCTGCGATGATGGCTTCACTTTCCAGGCCGTTCATTACAGACATGAAGAGGGTATTCTCGCCGACTATAGTGTGCAAGGAGGTGAGGGCTGGCACAAGTTGGTGATGTTTGAGTGCAACGATAATCAGATCGAACGGCTCAAGTGTTTCTTCGGGGACAGCTACAGGAATATTTAAAAGGCTGCTATTAACCAATAACCCATCATGGCGTAATTTTTCGGCACGTTTTCCATCTGCAATCAAAGCTGTGGTGAAACCAGGTGTGGAAAAAAAACGGGAAGCGAAATAGGCGCCCATGGCGCCTGCACCTAAAATTCCTACTCTTTTTATCGGCTGCATGGCCTATCCTTAATATCAATTGGGTTGCAAAACATTATTAATTTTCTCACAAAATTTCTTCATATGCGCTAAGCTTTTTACAGTTGGGCTATTAAGTGGATTAAGACCAAAAAAATCGGTATACTGTATACAAGCATTTTCAATTTTATTACTTTTAAGGAGAGATATGACTATACCCCCAGTAATAACCCCAACGCCCGCTCCAGATGTGACCAGCGACGATCGCATTTGGGTCATTTTATGTTTCCTCTTCACACCGCTAATACCAATCGTTACCCTTTTTGTCGATGATAAAAAGAACCGCCCATTTGTAAAGTATCATAATATTCCTGCCTTAATTTTGGGCGTGGTAGAAATTGTAGTAATTACGATCCTTTCATTTATCCCGATCCTTGGAATGCTTACTGGCTTATTATGGATCATCAACGTCATTTACGCTGTAAAAGCGAATAGCGGAATGAACATCGATATCCCTGTGATTACCGAATACTCCAAGAAACAGGGCTGGTCATAATTCAGTTTGTTTGACCATAAAATTACGTCCCCATAAGGGGACGTTTTTTATTATTAAACAAGTGCCGATGTTTAACGTGAACATCGGGCACTAGTCTAATCGGGTTAAAATTTATACCCAAAACTACTTCATCCAATAGAAGAATCCTTCCAACTGGATGGCATAGACTCGGAAGGGTTTTGGTCCTACCAGCGGCTCGCCGTTGATGAAGATGGTGGGGGTGCCGTAGAAGTTTGTTTTGCGAATTTCGGTAAAGAGCTTTTGTACCGCTTCTTCCGTTTGGGGGGCATCTGCACAAGTTTCTATGGCGTTTGCATCCAGACCTATGTTGGTTAAGATAGCGTCGGTTGCTGTTTTATCTTCAAGCAGGGCTTGATCTTCTGCGAAAAAGGCGTCGTTCATCGGCCAGTATTTTTCAGGGTCCTGATTGTAGACGCAGTAGCCGATACGCGAGAGATAATCGGTTTTGAGTTTCGTGGGGTACTCACCAAAGACGAATTCAGGATGGAACTCATCTACCAGTTTTCGGATCTCCGGGTAAACCTTGCGTGTGTATTCACACGAGTAGCAGCCAACAAAAACGAGTTGATTCTCTGATTCTGTGTATTTTACCGGCCATAGACTGAGATCAACATTTTCGAGTGTTAAACCGCCACCGGCAATGTTGGTGGGAACGGGGCAGGCGCCTTCTGTAGTGCTCGAGGTTTCATTATTCTCACCCGTGGGATCAAATACGCAGAAACCTGTGTTGTTGGCGCCGTTGCAAGAGCCGGTGGTGTAAAACAGATACAAGCTGCGAACCATGAAAGCGCTGGATGCAAGCATTAGTACAAAAAAGATCCAGGCGAGTACTTCAAAGTTTTTACTTAAAAAGCGCGCGGTGCGCTCGGAGCGGTTGATCACCTTGCCGAGGATTTTAGCTTTCATCTTTTCGTCAAATCCGGTGTTGCAGGGGCGGAAGGTGATGCGTCGGAATACACAGTCCAACGCTTCCTTGGCCAGGCGGCGGTTGGTGGCGCTAAAGATGCCCAATATCGAAAGTACAACGGCTGCGACAATACAAAACATAAGGCTAAAGTACCTTTCTAATCTTCTTGAGGTTTTCTACAAAGAGCTCAGCTTCTTCTTGAGTGTTATAGAAATAGGCTGATGCTCTGACCGATCCCTTGATGCCCTTGGCATTGAACCAGGAATGAACACAGTGCTGTCCAGACCTAACACAGATGTTGGCCATCTGATCAAGCATTAAGGCGATGCGGTGCGAGTCAATACCATCCACAAAAAAAGTGAATATACCGCTTCGTAATGCGGGGTCAGCCGGACCGATCAGGTGCAGACCCTGGATGTCTTTGGTGCCTTCGGTCATAATCTTGTTCAAAAGCATTTCCTGTTTTTGAATGGCGTCGAACCCCACCGACTGAAGGTAACGAGCGGCTTCACCCAAGCCAATGATGCCTGCGTAATCCTGTAAACCAGCTTCATATTTTTCAGGCACGGGTAAAAACTCACATGTCTCGTATGTAGAGGTGGCGACAGTGTCACCGCCAACCATGAATGGACTCATGACATCCAGAAGTTTATATTTTCCATAGAGCACACCGGTGCCGGAAGGACCGAGGATTTTGTGCCCGGATAAGGCCAAAAAGTCTACATCCAAATTGCGAACATTGATCTTGCGCTGTGGAGCAGCCTGGGCTGCATCGAGCATCACAAGAGCACCGCGTTTATGCGCCAGTTTAATGATCTGCTCCACCGGCAGGGTTACGCCATCCAGGTTGGAGGTGAAGCCGAAAGAGACCAGTTTCACTCCGCCTGTTAATGCCTGTTCAAAGCCGGCCAGGTCGAAAGTGCCATCCGCTAGGGTTTGCAGAATTTTTAATTGAATGCCGCGACGTTTGACAAGCATCTGCCAGGGGATGAGATTGGAATTGTGTTCCTTGCCGCCTATTAGCACGGTATCGCCTGGTTTAAAATCGACGGCGTTGGCCACCAGGTTAATTCCTTCGGTGGTATTGCGTGTAAACACGATCTCTTCCATGCGGCTGGCGCCTAAAAAGCGTGCCATCTGCTGACGAGATTCATCCAGAAGTCGGGTGACGGTGGCAGCCAGCTGATGGTTGCTGCGTCCGCTGCACGCGGGGTATTGGTTATAGTAACGATCCATAGCCTCAATCACCTGGCGTGGACGCAAACTCTGACAGGCAGTGTCCAGATAGATCACTGGTTTTTCTTTGTTCTGCGGATTTAAAATGGGGAAATCGATTCTATAATCGTTAATGGCCATGTTGATTTCTTGTAATCAGAAATAAAAACTGCGTTAATTATAAACCATCAAGTGAGATTGGCATTATTTCGCGTCTTGGCAATATTAATCTCAAATTATTACTTTGTTCTCTTCCCTTTAAAGACTCATCGAATATGTATGGAGGTTTTCATGTATCTTTTATGGCTTACATTAATATTCTTTAATAAAATGAATAGTGTATTCTCGGAATATTCATAACAGTATTACACGAGTAAGGCGGGAAAGGTATTTGCTTCGTTCTTACAAGTTGTAACACATACATAGAAACCCTTAGGCATGTTTGTAATCCATTGAAGTTATTGGTACTTAGGCAATGACCATTGTATTAGTGCTAATTACTTTTTAGTCCATTATTTTTATATATTGAACAGGTCATTATTAAAATTGGAGGTAACGAATATGTCAGTTATGACGAGAAATGGTGCCAATTTATCACAAAAAATAAGGTTTTGGATCCCAATTATTATTGGAATCATAATCTTTGCGTTGGGAGTCGCAGGTTTAGTATTGCTTGAAGTTTCACAAGCCTCATCGACATCCACATGGGTGGGCAGATCAATGGTTGCCGGCAGCTTAATCGGAGGTTTTGTCTTTGTTCTTTTAACCAGAGTAAATTCATTGAAAAGCAGTGCTTCTGAAGAACTCACCAAAGCTGGCATAGCCCTTGCCACTACTGAAATGCCCGCCTTATCTGGTGCATTAACCTCATTAACACAGGGTGACCTTACTCGCCGTATAACCTCCACAACACGGCATTTTGGTGAATTAGGCAAAAATCAAGGTGATTTAGCAGAATCCATAAACAATATCATTACCAGTATTCGTGAAATATTCCGTTCTTATAATTGGATTACCGATGAACCTTGCGAGCGCTTGTTTTACGTCGGCACGGATTCCTTTCAGGAAGGACAGATTGCCGGCAAGGCCATGGCAGAACTATCTTCTGGAAACGGAACCATTTTTATTATTGGTCATTTTGCACAAGATAACCTCGTTTTGCGTAAGAATGGTTTTCTTAATACGATAGAACAAAATAAAAACAGGCTGCGGATCGGGGAAATGTTTGATCGCGCTTTACAAAGTGATGATGAATTCAAGCTATCCCTTGCTAGCGCAGTTAATTCCACTCCAGATCTGTTAGGAATATATTGTACTGAACTAGAATCTTTATCCAAGTCAGTCGAAGTATTAAAGAATTGCAATAAACTGGGCAGAATTAAACTGATCAGCCACGATTTAACGGATCAAAATATAAGTTGGATCAAAGAAGGTGTGGTGGCTGCCACGATTTCACAAACCCCATTTATCCAGGGTTACGACCCGGTGATTCATCTCTTCAATGCTCTTGCTGCTGGTTGGAAACCCTTAACTCCGCGCTTATTGATTGAGCCAGGCATCGTAACCAAAGATAACATTGACGACAATTGGAAGGTCGGCGTAGGAGCGGTTCAATCTAAAGAAATGATCTCGCAGCGGCCAAAAATAATGGAAGCTGCGCAATCCAGAGTCGGCAAGACAATCAAAATTGCCATGGTAACCCCCATCGATGTTTCCTTTTTTCATCAAGTAAAAAGCGGTGTCGATGCCGCAGCCAGGGAATGCAAATCGAGCAACCTTCAAGTGGATTGGTTTGTAGCAAATGATCCAAGCATTGAAAAGGGAACCATGGTTCCTGCTTCAATTTGCGGACCCTTTTTGGAGAGTCTGGTAGCCCAGGGGTATCAAGGGATCGGTATTTGTGTTGCTGATTCTGGATTAATTCCATATATTAATCGATTGGCGGCAAAAGGTGTTCCTGTAGCAGCCTTCAATTCTGAACCTGGCAGCCTAAGAGCCTTAATGACACTTTTAATTGAACGTGCTCAACAGCTTCAAAAATCCAGTCATGAATTGGAAGACTCAGCCGCTACTGCCCATGAAGGTACTTCGCAGGTCGCGAATACCATTCAACAGATTACCAAAGGTGTGAGTGAAGAAGCCGGCATGATGAATCAAGCCAACAAGAGTGTGCATGATATTATAGAAACCATCCGCCAGATCAGTGATGGCGCACAAGCTCAATCTGATGCTGCTGAACAGGTTGTTGCAGCATCCTCTCAAATCGCAAGCGCTGTGGAATCCACTACCCAGGCGATTCAAGCAGTCAATCAATCAGCTGATAAATCTACTCGTATTGCTCAAGAGGGTTCGCTTTCCGTCCGCCAAACGCTTGAACAAATGGAAAGCATCCGTGAGGCTGTTGAAACTTCATCCGTCTCAGTCAAGCAAATGCAGACTTATTCGGAACAAATTGGTGAAATTGTGGCCACCATCAAAGATATTGCAGATCAGACCAACCTGCTTTCTCTGAATGCGGCAATTGAAGCCGCCAGAGCAGGTGAACAGGGTCGTGGTTTTGCAGTTGTGGCAGGGGAGGTGCGAAAACTGGCAGAAAAATCTTCTGCAGCATCAGCAGAAATTGCCGGTATTGTAAAAAATACCCAAACCAATATCACTACCACTGTGCACGCAATGCAAACGACCACCGACCGGGTGGTTCAAGGTAGCAATCAGGCAGCCAGTTCTGGCAAAGCGCTTGAAGAGCTTTTGAATTCGGCGGTTGAGATGCAGGCTCAAGTAGTACAGGCGCAAGAAACCAATGCACCCATGATGCGTGTGATGCAAGAACTTAATCAATCCATTGAACAGGTTACCTCTGTGATCAATGAAAACTACGCTGCCATTAAGGAAATTGAAACTCACACCAACGAGACTTTGGAGATTTTTGAATCCGTGGCGGCTCTCAGTGAAGAAAATGCGGCTTCGGCAGAAGAAATTTCCGCCTCCACCGAAGAGGTGGCTTCTCTTGTGCAAGAAATGCGTGATGCCACTAATTTGTTGGCTGTCATTGCCGGCGAAATGAAATCTGCAACGATCAGGTTTAAAATCAAGGATTGATTATTTTAAAAAAGTTAGAGATATCAAATAACCCTGAAAACTCATTTCAGGGTTATTTTGCAAATAAAAGGGCCAGCAAATCTAATACTAGCTGTTGGGTATCAGAGTCCACAGACCCCAATTTTTTCACCAATCGAATCTTGTCCACGGTGCGAATTTGATCCAGAACAATTTGGCCGTCCTTACCTTTGAAATTACAGGTACTCCTGGTTGGATACTTATGGGTTTTTGTAGTCATAGGTGCCACAATGAAGGTGGAAAGGTTCAGGTTCATTTCATCTGGAGAAATCACCAGACACGGACGAGTCTTTTGAATTTCACCCCCAATTGTTGGATCAAGGTTGATCAGGTAGACTTCAAATCGTTTGACTACCAAGTCCATTCCTCCTCATCCCATTGAGTGGGAGTGATTTCATCCAAAAGAATGTCTTCATGTTTTTTAGTCATTTCCGAGAATTGTTCCTGCCAACCTGTTCTTGATGTCGAAGCAGATTGGACAATCAATTTGTTGCCTTCAACCATTAGTTCGACATTTTCAGTTAAACCGATTTGTTCAATAATTGTTCGTGGAATTCGAATTCCACGCGAGTTTCCAATAGCTATCATTTTAGATTTAATGGAAGAATTCATTTGACACCTCGAAAGTAATTACATTATAATTACAATCAGGAAAATGTCAAGATAGCTGGTTTTCAAAAATCTATAATAAAGAAATAAGCGCAAACACACCAAAGCCGAGGATGATAACTCCTGAAATTCGGTTAATCCATTGCATGGCTGAGAGGTTGAATTTTTCGCGAAAGAATCCCACCGCGCCGCTAAGAAGTAACCACCAGGCCGCTGAGCCGCAGAAGACACCTAATATCAGAATACCAGCGGATGAGTAATTGCTGTTAATTGACGCTAATCCCAACCCCGCAAAGATGGCTGTAAAAGAGAGGATGGTCATGGGATTGGTGAGGGTAAGAAAGAAGGTTGAAACGAATGAACCCAACAGTCCTTTTTTCTTGGCATTGGCGGGCTCCTGCGCCGGTTTGGCAACCATGGTTTTTACTCCCAGATAACACAAGAAAGCTCCTCCAATCAAACGGATCCAGGATTGCTGACTGACGAGGAAGGATGAGATCAGGGTCATGCCAAAACCTGCTACACATCCGTATAGCGCGTCAGCGGTGGCGGCTCCCAACCCTGAGAGCAATCCGGTGGTACGTCCGTCAGCCAGTGTGCGGCGAATGCAAAGTACTCCGATGGGGCCAACAGGGGCGGCAATTGAAAAGCCGATGATGATGCCTTTGAGTAGATAATTAATATCCAAAACTAAACCCCTGACATGAAAGAATGGTTGAAGCTAAATTTATTGAAATATATTGAGTGTTTTACCACAAAACGATTATTCCATTGCCTTGAGAAAGAGATGCTTGCACAACAATATCCCTCCAACGGACAATGCAATAACGGCAAGATCATAGCCGATTATCCCACCAAGCACAACCCAAAATTGCCAGCCAATTGCATCAGTTCTGCCTGAAGCGAGACCGGTAATTCCGGCAAATGCTTGACTGCCTATAATCAAAATGATTGCTGATCCCAAACTCCAGGCGATCCATTTCAAATAAATCTTAGAACGTAAGGCTGCCCAAAGCAGCAATCCTGCACCGATTAATACTGCTAAACCGAGCTCGGCAGGCATAAGATAATCAATTTGAAATTTTCCAATAGATATGAGCCGACTGATTGAAAACACAAGGGGAGCAATTACTGGAATGGTTACAAGGACCGTTCCCACGATGGCAAATGTTTTAGTCAACCAATTCTTCTTATCCATCAATGTCTCCAATTCCAGTAATAACTCTTGCGATCCAATAAATAACGAATTTACTTTTTTGTCAGGCGATCACGGCGGCGCTTGGCAATATACAAGAGCAGCAAAGCCGCCAAAATCCCAATCATCCAGCCGTTGGGAGGAAAGACCATATTCACCGCATAGGCTAACAGACCAGTAATAAGAATAGCAAGAACCCAATCAACAGTGGACATATTTTCAAAAATGGAAAAATATTTTTTCATCTAAACCTTCTCGCAATAAATGGATTCCAAAATCAGGAGTAAATTACTTTTTCCTCAGCGCCTGATTACTGATTGACTGATTACTGCTCTAATCCAATTTCACGCCTTCATTTGAGACTTCATTATCCTCAACATAGCGGCGGGGCATGGCCAATGAAGACCAGCCGCCGGCTTCCTGCAGTACAAAGGGGTCTGTACCGTGCCGGGCAGCGGATGTGGCCCAAAAGTGGCGGCAATCATGGGCAGAAA
>PNNU01000060.1 GCA_013824385.1 Anaerolinea sp. | reverse complement strand
TTACAATCTGTTCCAAAGAGGACAATATGGAATTCAACTTTTTCGCCGCGCTGTTGGCTCTTGTTACAACTGGTCTCATTTATCTGGTAATCATTCTAAGAATGAAGAAAAACAATAAACCCATGGTATATTCCACCCACAATATTATTATTGCCGTGGTGGCCCTTGCTGGGGCATATTATTTGATTGCCGGGATTCTTGGATTAATTGGGTAATCATTCACTCAAGGTTTAGAGCAAAGACCCGAATTCTATAAAAAACAGAATTCGGGTCTTGTTTATCTCCATCCAGGGTAATTTGATCTAAACGAGAAATTGTTGTCCAGCCAACAAATAATTCAATTTGGTATATTTTTTTGAAATTACAGCCCCAAACACTTGACAGCAGGTTTATACTTTAATTATAGAAATTTTATTCTAATTTAATAAATTTAATCTGCTCCTTAAAAACTTCATGTTTTGGTTGCCATTTTTTTCAGATGTATATTCTTAAGTATTTCTCGAAATTTCTTCGCGATTTGTGCATAAATTCAAATCAGAACAATTACTATTTTCCTGGTTTTTCGTATTTATTTTGGATTTGTTTTCTTTGTTCCTGGTTTTTTTATACAAGATTCAAATCATCTTAAGAAAAATTGGTGAAATGGAAAACGATGAAATATTACTCCACCTCTTCTGCATAATACAAATGTCATTGTATGCTACAATCTTAACGAACGAGGAATTGAGCCAATGCCGGAACCCAAAACAATTCTTCACATCGAAGACAACCTGGATAACCGGGTGCTCGTCCGCAGGCTGCTGCAATCTGAGCATTACCGCGTGATTGAAGCAACCAATGCCTTTGAAGCCGTGGAGTGTTTGCGGCGCTGTTCGCCCGACCTGATCCTGATGGACATTAACATCCCCGATGTGGATGGCTACACCTTGACCGCCAAGCTTAAAACCATTCCGCGTGTCAAGAACATCCCCATCGTGGCGATTACCGCCAACGTGCTGCGCGGCGATAGAGAAAAAACCTTACGCGCCGGCTGTGACGGCTACATTGAAAAACCAATTGATGTCGAAAAGTTTTTTGTACAGGTGGCTTATTTTCTGGGCTTGAAACTCTGATCTGGAGGGAATTCTTTATTCGTATGAATACAACCCTTTACACCCTTTCTTCTTTATCACTTAAAGCCCTCGTGGCTGGATGATCCATTGAGGAGTCGATATGCCGGATCGTGAAGAAAAACACAGCATTCTGCCTTCTCACCATACTGCCGACTTCAAAGAGCACGGCGTATTCGCCGCCCTCGAAGCAGTAAAAGGTTTCAGCGCGTCCATCCTCTCACTTGAAGATATCTCTACTTCTATTGTTGCAAATACCAGAACCGCATTGAACGTGAATTGCGCCGCTGTCTGGTTGGTGGATGATTTACACAAGCATCTCTTTTTGCAATCCTTTTCGTGTGTGGATTCTGGCGATACCAACCCCAAAAAATACAACATCAGCTTGGAGGATGAAGACTCACCTCCCGCGACCTGTTTTAAAGAGTGCAGATCATCCATTCATAAAAAATATACACTGGCTGAAATTGATCCGCGCTCCGCGACGCTGACCAAGACTTATGTCAGCGGGGTGCTGCCGCTGCTCACCCCCGGCGGTGTGATTGGCGTATTTGAGATTTTGACTGCACATAATGACCCCATCCACAGCGCGGAACTGGAAGCGCTTGAAGTGCTGGCTTCTCAGATCGCGATGCTGCTCTCAAACCACCAGCACACGGATCATGTCTCGCGTCAGTCCGCGCTGCAAAAACAACTATACGAAATCACCACTAAAATCAACCAGGCCAAGGACTACGAATCCATTCTGCGCATTACCGTTGAAGAGCTCTGCGCTGCTCTTTACCTGCCCGGTGCTTCGATGAAGGTAAATATGGCTGCTGACGTGAATATTGCCTCCGACAAGGAGCAAGGCTTATGAGCGGATTCAAGTCCATCTTTCAGCTTTTCAAGAAAACTGAAGTCCAAACCGGTGCGCTTCAAGCCCAAACCGGCGAACTGAATTCCGAAATCGAAAAACTGCAAACCCAGGTGCAGACCGCCGCGGAACTATCTCGTCTGGCGGCTGAGACCTCAGGCGACCAGGTGCTGATGAAAGCCATTTCCGATCTCTTGCAGCAGCGTTGTCTGCTGCATTATGTCGGCGTCTTTTTGGTGGATGCTGCCCGTGAATACGCGGTGCTGCAATACGGCACAGGCGAACAAGGCAGCCAAATGGCCTCCGCCAGCTACCGGCTTTCGGTCGGCGGCTATTCGCTGGTGGGTAAATGCATCCAGGCCAGGGAACAGATCAGCTCGATTATGGATGAAGCAGACCCAGCGCGCTTCGAGAATCCTTTTTTACCGCAATCGCGCAGTGAACTTGCCCTGCCGCTGATCAAGAACGACCAACTTCTGGGTGTTCTGGATGTGCATTCCGCGGCTCCCAAAGCCATGGATGAAGGTACTATCAACCTATTGCGGCAGGCAGCTAATCTACTTGCCCTTTCGCTTCAGAAACCTCTTTTAGCCAACAAACCAGCCAGAGGAAGTGTTTTTCTCAACCTGGACGAACTGCAAAAAGCCGCGAAAAATGAAAACAAGGAAGTTGCGGTCAGCTACTCCAACCCTGCTTATATCAAACCGCGATTGAAAGATGCCAAACATTCCATTCCACTGGTGCTGCAACATGAGACAATTGGCAGCCTTGATCTTGAAATGGACGGCCAGGAATGGTCCGAGGAAAAAGAGCAATTCACACAGGCGGTGGCCGCACAGGCGATTTCGGCGCTAGAAAATGTCAGGCGGCTTGACCAACTCGTAAGGCACGCCGAACGTGAACGCAGGATCCTTGAGATTACCTCGAAAATCCGCTCAACCAACGACTCTCAGCAAATGCTGCAAATCGCGCTTGAAGAGATCAGCAGCCACTTGGGCGTTTCTCAGGCACAGATCGTTTTGAACGTACCGGAGGTTCCCAGACCCACCGATACGCTAAAGACCAACACAAAGTCTCTTCAGAAAAAGATGACCACCGGCCAGCTGCCAGAGCTTTGAGGAACCAATGACCAGTGTGATTGCGATCGCCAACGAAAAAGGTGGAGTAGCTAAAACCACCACAGCCCTCTCACTGGGAGGGGCGCTGGTGGCATCGGGTTACCGCGTACTGCTGGTGGATCTCGATCCGCAGGCCAACCTTTCATTAGCCATTGGATGCGAAACTCATCCGGGTACAAAATCATTTATTAACCTGGTGATGGAAAACCTGCCCCTTGAAAAGGTCCTGGTCAACACCTCAATAGAAAACCTCAATCTATTGCCCGCCAACAAAGAAATCGGCTTCGCCGAACGCGTGCTGCCAACCCGCCCCGATTATCGAAATCTGTTGCGGAATATCGTCAACGTGGATAAATCGTATGATTTTGTCGTAATTGACTGTCCGCCTTTTTTGGGTGCCCTCACCACCAACGCCCTGACCGCAGCCGATTTGTTGATAATCCCCACCCAGGCGGAATACTTTTCGGTCTATGCCTTACGTAACATGATGAGTCTGATCAGGGAGGTGCGCAAAAGAGGAAACCCCGGTCTGCGCTACCGACTGCTGGTCACACTCTTCGATAAACGTAACGGAATCCACCGCACACTTTTTGTGCATCTGCGCAATACCTTTATCGGCGGGGTGCTGGATTCGATCATTGAAGTGGATACCAAACTTCGAGAAAGTGTGATTGCCGGGGTGCCTATCAATTACCACGCTGAAAAAAGCCGCGCCGCCATGCAATATGCTTATCTTGCCCAGGAGATCATTCATTATGTCAAGGAATAAGATCACCGACCGCCTGGATAAATTTTTCGCTGACTTCAACCCGAATGAGGATGACAGCAGCATTCCCTCCGTGGATGCGGGTGTGAACGCCATCTACGCCTGGGAAACTGACACCAACGGACTGATTGTCGCTTGTGATGAGGGCATTCAGAAAGTGCTTGGCTTGCAACCAAACCAGGCTGTGGGCAATCCGTTGTTGTCGTTTCAATTGCCCTCAAAAGAGCAAAATAAATTACGCTCGGCGCTTCAAACGGATCAATTCCCGTTGGAAATTGAACTGCTGGCGCTAAGCGGTGATTCTCGCAAACGTAACTTGCGATACACGATCTATCAAAGATTAGGCGAAGACGGTCAAGTACAGGGTTTTCGCGGATATTGTGAACTGCTTGAAACTGCCCGTAAAGCAAAAGTCCGTAAACCAGCCCATAAATCGTCCACCCAAACTTCACCTCTTGATGAACAGATAGAAGTACCTTTAAAGAAGAATACCAAGGACCTTTCATCCCTTGAACAACATACATCTCCACTCACACAGCTAAAAATGAGTGAAGTTGAGGATTCGAAAAAGCAGAAATCCACCAAAAAACGCAAGACTGGTTTTGACCAAGAGATCATCACGAAAATGAATGAAATGTCAGCGGTTGATCTTGGGATGACTAAAACGCTATCCCTGCTGCTCGATTCAACCGAACCCAATCAGGCAAGAGCCGCGCTGCCCAGTTCGTCAAGAGACCTGGCGGGCTTATCCCTCGTCAAGAATCATTTCGAAATTTCAAACACAGTCTGGACGGCTCAAGCACAGGCCAGCTTTGAAGATAATCAACTGGTAGCCATCCCCTCTCACGACGGCAAACCCGCCATTTTAGCTACCCCCTTAAAACTGAGCGATGAAAAGAAAGGCGTCATCGAGATCATTGATGACAAGCCAAACCGCATCTGGACGGATGAAGACCGCCTCTTTTTGGAAGAAATCTCTCGCCAACTGGGTCTGGCGCTTGAAAACTCTCAACTCTATTCAACCATTCAAAAGGAGCTTTCGGAGCGTGTCAAAGCAGAACGCGAAACATTGCGCCGCAACAAAGACCTTTCAAACCTCAATCAGATCGGGCAACAACTGAGCCAATTGGTCAACCAGCAGGGCATCTTTGAGACCATTGCACCCATGGTGCAGAAAATGATGGCCGTTGAGAATCTGCTTCTCACTCTGGTCGACAAAGAAAAAACGCAATTGAGTTTTCCGGTTTGTTTGGTTAACGGCATCAACACCAACCTGGCTCCGCGAGTCTTACAACAGGGGTATCAAGAAACCATACTCGAAAATCGAAAACCGATGTTGATCAATAAGAATTTATCAGAAACACTGATCGAAACCAAAATTGATCATTCCAATTATCTGCCCTATTCCTTATTGGCAGTTCCGCTGCTGACCGGAGATCGTGCCACAGGTGTTTTATCGGTTTTTGATTATCAAAATGAAGATGCCTTTGATCAGGTTCAAATCGAATTACTCTCCAGTGTGGCAGCCCAGGTGGCTACCGCTCTCGAAAATGCAAACTTATTTAAAGAAATCACCAATGCCCTGCAACTTATAGAAAATCGCCAGCGCATCCAGGTCAATGTTACTGACGCGGTGGCTGAGCTAAGTCTTAAGGGGTCCAAAGAGATCACCAACTTCCTCAAGTCTCTGGCACAGGCCAGCTTGTGCGAACGGGCAATTTATGCCGAGATCACATCCAATCCGGATATTGATCCATCGTGGCGAACAATTGCCAGCTACACCGCTCCCGAGTCCATTATTAATACTGATGATCCTGTTTATCCGCAGGTATCCATTGAACAATTGGAAGAAGCGGTGGCTGACCTCGAAAATAAAAGCTGGCATTCACGCACGCTGGCGACTGCTTCAGAACCCGAGAAAAACTGGATGCTTTCCAATAATATTCAATCCATCTTAATATTAGCGGTCAAACGCGACAACGAGCTGAACGGTTTCATTGCGCTGGAAAAACATGCTTCATTGGACGATTGGAAAATAGAGGAAATAGACATCCTGCGCACGGCGTCTGAAGCCTTCTCAAATATGCTAATCCGCGAAGATCTGCTGGAACAATTACGCGGGTCACTTAGTGAAACTGAAAACCTTTATGGCGCATCTCACCAACTGGCCCTGGCCAGCACCTTGCAAGAAATGATCATGGCGGTTATTTCCAGTTTTTCTGCTTCAGATGTAAATCGCGGAGAGATCGTCCTCTTTGATTACAACATGGAAGGCCGTGCCTCAAGAATGACAGTCGTCGCCAACACTTCAGACGATTCTTTAAAAGAAGTTAATAAATTGGGATTTGAATACCCGGTCGATCTTTATGAATCGTTTTTCTCTTCCGCTTCACCGGTTTATTATGACCATCTGTATGATGCCCCTATTGAGGATGTTTTAAAAGAGAGGTTCAAAACTCTAGGAATACAATCCCTGGCGATTTTGCCATTATGGAGTGTCAACGTTCAGACCGGTGTGCTGTTGCTCGAAACCAATAACGAACACCGTTTCTCCATGCTTGAAAAACGCACCTACCCACCGCTCGTAGACCAAATGTCCACGGCGATTCAGAATTTACGCCTTTTTGAAAGCACGCAAATCGCGCTGGCTGAAACCGAATTGCTTTTCAGAATCTCCAGCGGCATCGCCAATTCCTCAAGCATGGAAGAATTGGTCACACTCGTTGGTGAAAATGCCATGCCGGCGAATTGTGAGTCATTACAGCTCTATGTCGCTTCTGATGCGCGCTCCACTCAATCACCAGATTTTTCGCTGGTGGGAACATATTCCACCGGGAATGAACCCCGAACTGGAAGTCAAAAAATCCCGGCCAGCGCCCTGCCTTTTTTGGAATTCCCTACAAGCGAACCGATCCTGCTCACCAACACCCTGGATAAAGAGCTCCCTGTCATCTCACAAACATTTTTTAGAAATGCAGGCATTGCTGCCGCTATATTTATCCCGCTGCAAACCGCCACGAACCCGGTTGGATTCATGCTGGCCAGTTCCAAAAAGGTTGGTCAACTCGACTCCAAGGACGCGCATACCCTGCAAATTATTGGCAACAGCATAGCAGTAGCCATTGAAAGACAGAGGTTGTTATTTGAAGCCCAACGGCGCGCACTTGAATTGCAGACGGCTGCCGAGATCGCCAGGGACACCACCAGTACATTGTCGCAAGATATTTTATTAAGCCGTATCGTTAATTTGCTCAAAGACCGCTTTGGTTATTATCACTGTTCGATTTTCCTGCTCAATGAATCGAACCAGTATGCGATCATTGAAGAATCCACGGGCGAAGCCGGTAAGTTGATGAAACAGAATAAACACCGGCTGGCTGTAGGTTCCAAGTCGGTGATCGGGTCCTGCCTGGCCAGCGGACAGCCCATCATCGTCAACGATTCAAACCTAAGCCCGGTGTATTCTCCGAACCCATTACTGCCTAACACGCGCTCCGAAATGGGCATCCCTTTGAAGATTGGCGGCCATATCATTGGCGCGCTTGACCTTCATTCCACTTCTACCAACGCCTTCTCAGAAAACGAATTGACCGTGCTGCAAATCCTCACCGATCAGATCTCTGTGGCCATTGAGAACGCCAGAGCCTTTTCGTTATCGCAAAAAGCCGTACAAGAAATGCGCGAGTTGGACCGGGTCAAGAGCCAGTTCCTGGCCAATATGAGCCACGAGCTGCGTACCCCATTAAATTCTGTTATCGGTTTTTCACGGGTCATCCTCAAAGGCATTGACGGGCCGATCAACAAGGTTCAAGAGCAGGATATTACTTCAATTTACAATTCGGGTATGAATCTGTTGAACATGATCAATGAGATTCTTGACCTATCCAAAATTGAAGCAGGCAAGATGGAATTGCAGCTTGAAGACGTAAGCATTGCTGACGTGATCACTAAAGCCATTTCCACCGCCACTGGCTTAGTCAAAGGCAAACCGATCGAATTAATCCAGAAGATTCCTGCTGACCTGCCCACTGTAAAAGCAGATGAAATTAAACTCGGCCAGATCGTGTTGAATCTTTTGTCGAACGCCATTAAGTTCACAGATAAAGGCAGTATCACCATCGAAGCGGAATTATCCAAGGATGCCAACCTGAACCCTGAAATGAGGGTGACGGTCAGCGATTCTGGTGTAGGCATCGCGGCTGCGGATCAGGCCAAGCTCTTCCAGCGTTTCTCTCAGGTGGATGATTCGCCCACCCGCAAGACAGGCGGCACAGGGCTGGGTCTTTCCATCTGCCGTTCGTTGATCGAATTGCACGGCGGCAAGATCGGACTCTTAAGCAGCCAACCAGGCAAAGGCAGTGTCTTTTATTTCACCCTGCCGGTGATTGGTTATCGCAAGGGTCTGGATATGAACCAACTTGGCCATGGCGAGAACGTGATCCTCTCAATTGATGATGACCCCCAGGTTATTGGGCTATACGAAAGGTACTTGAAGAATTACGGCTTTGAGGTGGTTGCACTCACCAATCCGTCAAAGGCTGTTGAGAAAGCCATTGAACTGAAACCATTTGCCATCACACTCGATATAATGATGCCGCAAGTGGATGGCTGGCAGGTGCTTCACGAACTTAAACAGGACGAACGTACCCGCGATATCCCCATTCTGGTCTGCTCCATCCTTGAAGAGGAAGACAAAGGATTCAGTCTGGGAGCTTCTGAATATCTGGTCAAGCCCTTTTTGCAGGACGACCTGATCAACGCTATTCACCGCATCAATCGCGAAGGCCAGTCAATGGAAGTGTTGATCATTGATGACGACGTGGATGACTTGAAATTTGTGAAGAAAATGGTCGAAACTGAGCCGAGAATCCATCCCACCCTGGCACAAGGCGGCAAAATTGCGCTCGAAATTCTCACAAACCTTACCCCTGACCTGATCGTGTTGGACCTGTTCATGCCAGACATGAACGGCTTTGAAATTTTGGACAAGTTCAAGTCCGATCCGCGGCTTGCCAAAATTCCGGTGATCGTGCTTACCGGCGCTGATTTGACCGCGGAACAAAAGGCTCAACTGGCTGAATCCAGCCAATTGCTGGCCACCAACGGCTTGATCAAAGAGAGCGATATCCTCAAAAATATGGAAGAAGCACTTGAAAAAATCAAACCCCTGGCCAAAGAAAAGTAATCCAGGGTTTAAGATAAATTATCGATGACAAACTTTGTTTCAAATTATGCTTTAGTTGTAATATTTTTCTATTAATCTGTATAATAAAAAAAATATTCTTTATTGGTAAGAAAAATATTTATTATCGGTAAGAAAAAACCCATTATTGGTTTAAAGAGACACAATTGACTATTTTTAAATAACTTCATTGCAGATGTTTTCTTTTGCAGCCTTCGTTATAAAGTTTAGTTTATGGGAGGGTAAGATGAAGAAAAGTTCCAATTATTTTATCGCGTCTGTGACCGTTGTATTGATTCTTCTGACCACCTCTTGCAATTTGCCTTTAAAAAATGCCGCAAACGCATCTACGACACCTCCTCCGCCTATAACTACCACACCGTCGCCGGCTGCCTCCACTCAGCCACCCGTGGATGCTCCACAAGCGACGCCTACTCCGGAACAAACAACAAGTCTGGCGGATATTGTTCCGGTTACCGGTTCTGTCTTAACCTGGATCGACTACAGCAATTTTGTTTACGTTCCAGCCGGGGAGTTCAGCATGGGTAAAGATTCTGACACCCCGGCGGATTATGCGCCTGCGCATAAGGTCACCCTGCCAGGATTCTGGATCCATCAGGCAGAAGTGACCAACCAGCAATACGCCAGGTGCGTCGAGGCGGGTGTTTGCAGCGCTCCAAACAAAGAACAGGGATACCCTTATTGGTACTCGCGCGCAGACAAAACAAACGATCCTGTTGTGGGTGTGACCTGGTCGCAAGCACAGCAATTCTGTGAATACATAGATGCCCGCCTGCCAACCGAAGCCGAATGGGAGAAAACCGCACGAGGTACCAAAGATGAACTTTACCCTTGGGGAACAGACCAGCCCACCTGCTCACTTTTGAATTTCAATAACTGCCTGAAGACCCCACAGCCTGAAGAAGTTAGATCCTATATGGGCGGGGCAAGTGATTATGAAGCTTTGGATCTAGCGGGAAATGTCTTTGAATGGGTCAACGATTGGTATGGAGAAAATTATTACTCTGAATCTCCAGCCACAAATCCGATCGGACCGTTGGATGGGATTTATAAAATCTATCGAGGCGGAGGCTTTCTCTCTGATGAGCTGGATGTTTCAGCAACAATGCGGTTCTACACAGAACCGGTGCAGCATTCTGCTGATCTGGGTTTTCGTTGTGTTCTATTAGGTAAGTATTCCGAGATTGATAAAAACAGTCAGGTACCCAGACCTTGCCAGGTTCTTCCTGTTAATAATCAACAACCAGAACCACAGCCCACCTGGACACAATTTCCATGTGAACCAGCCTACCTTTCAGGCAACTGCTACTTATCCAGCGGCGGAGGACCCATCACCTCCATCTACGTCCAACAGTCCAATTGTATGAGCAACAAGTTAAAGGATTTTTCCTCTTCAATCATCATTGATCTGAATTGCTCAGGTCCAAATATCGTTGGAGATTCAAAATCTTACACTTGCAATGGCAAGAATATGATTCAAGGGTCTATCGTTGACTTATCTTTCTGCCATAAATTCACCTACCAACTGATGTCTCCCCACTGCCCGGCTGGATACACTTATGACAGCCAATCGAAATTCTGCCTGCCTTCTTCCGGTCCCTGGCTGCCAGAACCTCCATGCCCTGTTGGTTATAAAGAGGAGGCCGGAACTTGCTTGCCGGATATCAGCGTTAATCAAACCTGCCCGGTTGGCTTTTATTATTTCTTCGAGATCACCGGACCTAATACTTTTAAAGAGTTGTGTCTTCCAATGGAAGACTGCCTGCTGCCGAACTCAACAGAACCTTGTGAAACGCCAGTTTGTCCAACTGGACAAAGCTACGATGCCGCGAATAATTGTTGTTCCCTGCCTGAAAAACTCAAACCAGTTTGCCCGGTTGGTTTTGGCGTCATGGAAGATCCTGTAACCGAACAACTTTTCTGTGATTTGCCTGATTTGTTCCCCATTGAATGTGAATCGAGGCAGGTCAAAATGGCGTACTGCCCAACGCTGACGCCAACGCCGACCCCGACGACTATTCCGCCAATGAGCTGTTCGCAATTTGGAGACCAAACCTCCTGCATGGCGAATGGCTGCAAGTGGGGAGGATCAGCTGCACCAGGTTGTTATTAGAAAAATGATTTCAATACAGACCTCCGTGGTATACAAACCGGGGAGGTCTGTGCCTATTTTTTGATTTTACATAGATAGATTGTTGCTTTATTTTCGCTATTTATCTATATAATAAAATATATTCCTTACTGGTAAACAAAAATAATTCTTTTTTAAAGCTTATGCGCAGGTGCCAGATTCAAGCGGCTCAGCGCATTGAAGTATTTTGTGTTTAGGGAGGGTAGTATGAAGCAGAATTTCAAACTTATGTATTCAATCGGGATAATTGTACTTGTTATTACTATCATTTCATGCAGGTTTCCATATAAGATCGTTCCGAATTTACCTCCAACGACTCCACCGCCAGAATCAACGACGCCATCTCCCTCAGAATCACCCCAACCCGTCAAGGAAGCAACACCCACACTTGAGAATACAGCGATTCTCACAGAAATCGTGCCCGTAACTGGTTCGGTTTTAACCTGGATTGATTACAGTAATTTTGTGTTTATTCCAGCCGGGGAATATGTAATTGGCAAAGATTCTTATGACCCTGAAGATTTTGCGCCAGCTCATAAGGTTACTCTGACAGGCTTCTGGATTCAACAAACCGAAGTAACCAATCAACAATATGCTCAATGCGTCGCGGATGGAAAATGCAGC
>PNNU01000059.1 GCA_013824385.1 Anaerolinea sp. | reverse complement strand
GATAACTGGATTTCATCAAAACATGATGCTTTGAGATAATCTAAATTATTCTGGTACTTGAACAATACCACTTAAGAAATGATAGCATGAATAAATTGTCAATTCAAGAAAGTTATTTCAGTTGTCAGACAAAAGGGGATAAATGTAATACTTACGCTAATACCTGTTAGTTAAAAAGTTAGCGTGGTTTGATCAAAAGCTTGAAAGGTTTTGATACGGTTACGTCCAGCTTCTTTCGCGACATAGAGAGCAGAGTCTGCGTTTTTAAACAGCTCATCAATTGTAGTGATATTTTTTTCGGCAAATGCCACGCCTGCGCTGATAGACAACTGAATTTCCTGTCCTAAAATTTGGATATTATGCTCGCTAATACTCTGTTGAAGCCTGGTTGCCACATGGATGGTGGATTCTTCATCACTTTCTGGTAGCAAAATTACAAATTCATCCCCGCCCCAGCGGCCGATGACATCAATTTCTCGGGTATTTCTAATACAGAATTTTGAAATTTCTACCAAAGCAATATCACCAGCTGCGTGTCCGTAAGTATCGTTAATTCTCTTTAGATGGTCCATATCCAACAGGATCATGCCAATCGGGTGATTGTATCGGCGGCCCCTGATTAATTCAGTATTGGCGATCTGAAGGAAACCGCGGCGGTTTAGAACACCTGTCAATTCATCTCGTACTGCCCGATCTTCAAGAATTTTTAATAGTCTGGATCTTTCAATGGCGTTGCTTATAATATTGGCAAATTGTTGCAACATGGCTATGTTTTCCATATCCCATGTATGTTCATCTGTAACGGTATCAAAACCCACGAATCCTACAAGTTCAAGATTAACCCACATGGGGAAGTTAGCCAGGGATTGAATACCATGTGTTTGGAAAAGCTTTTTCTCAATTGATGCAGAGACGGGTAAATCTTTAACACGGCTGATGATCAATGGATCACAAGTGATTTGTTCAATAAACCAGTGATAATTATGTATGGGCATGTTCTGCAAATCGTGAATTTTTGGCGCAATTCCTTCTCTACACCATTCGTGAGTGTTGCTCATTGTTTTAGTTTTTGGGTCAATTCTGAACACATAAGTGCGATCTACATTTTCGAATTGACCGATGTGCTTCAAAACAGAGTTAATCTCGTTATCAATATCTTCGTTATCAACATTAATAAAGCGAGTTGAAATATTCGTCAGCATTTCTTCAAAGCGCGATCGTGTAATTCGTTTTTCCTCAGCCTTCTTTCTTTCAGAAATGTCGTGAATAATCCCAAACGTTCCGGTGAAATTACGGTCTGCATCGAATTGGGGTCTGGCAAAGATTTGAACAAATCGATGTTCACCATCATGTCTGACAATTTCCAATTCAAATGTATTCGATTCACCTGCTTTTAAAGTACCAATTTGCTGATTGATAAATTCTTGAGAATCGGATTTAATAAAGTTATTGAGTTTTGTCTTTTCAAGAGTGCCTTTTGTAAAACCGAATATGGCATTTGCACTGTGGTTTGCGAAAAGGAATTTGGTGTTTTGATCAATAATTACGATACCTTCACCCAGGTTATCAACCAGGTTTCGATAACGTTCTTCACTTGCAAACAACTCAGCCTCAGCTTTTTTACTTTTTGTAACGTCAATCATAGAAACAATGACTTTCGATAAGGTTTTTTCAAATCCGTCTACGACTGTCCAACGAAGATTGACATGGATTGGAGTACCATCCAGAGTATTATTGATGCCTTCCCATTCAAACTCAGTCTTGTCTTCAGCAATATTTAAAATCTCAGGAAGAAAATCTCTAGCAAAGCTGACATCCAGAATTCGGTCCATTTTTTTGAATAATTCGGCTTTACTTTTTGCTTTGGTCAGCTTTAATGCTTGATTATTGACATCCAATACTTTGATCAAAGACACGCAATGTGCAATTTCTTCTGGATAGTCTTCAAAAAACTTTTTAAAGTCAGTTATTCCATTTTCTCTTTGTTTTTCAATATAGCTCTTCACACTTGAAAAATCTTCTTCCCAGATGGACACAGGGGAGTCTTCGAATAAATAACGGTAGCGCAATTCAGATTGGCGCCGAGCTTCCTCAAACCGCTTCAGTTCAATGGCTTGAGCAATTTGATTCGAAACAAATTCCAAGAAATCTGCATCTTTTTGACTGAACGAAACTTCTTTTGTGTAACTTTGGGTTGCCATAACACCAATGACGACATCATTAACCACCAAAGGTACACCCAACCAGCAATATGAATCAGCTCCAATTAATTCAACTTCGCCAGAACTAATTAATTGTTCAAAAACCTCTTTTGAGGCAAGCAATGGGCGGCCCATTCGCATTACATAATCCGAGAGGCCATGCCCGGGTTCAATAGGTTCTGCGATTTCTTCGAATTGATCTTTGAAAAATGGAAAATGAAGCAAATTTGTGGCTGCATCGTATAGTGCAATATAGAAATTTTCCACCGGCATGATTTCACCGACAATTCTGTGAATTGATGAATATAAATCATCAAGGCTTGTTGCTGAAATCGTAGCCTGTGAAATGCGGTAAATGGAATCTCTTAGTTTTTCAGAATATTTCTGAGAAGTGATGTCTTCAAACATTTCAATGGAAAACTGGGGCTTTCCATTAGCGTCTAAGACTAATGAAGTTGTGACGCGTCCCCAAAGATAGTAACCATCTTTATGAAGCGTCCGTTTTTCAAAGGTGAAAGATTCGATGGTTTCATTCCACAACTCATGACGATAATCCTCAAACTGTTGTGTTTCGTCTGAATGGGTTATGTTTAATGTAGACAATGAAGAGTATTCATCTTGACGGTAACCAAGCATTCTCAAAATCGCGGGGTTTCCAGAAAGGTAATTGCCATGTATGTCAGTAATCGACATACCCATTGAAGAAGTTTCAAAGATTTGCCTGAATTTTTTTTCACTTTCAAGCACCACTTTTGTTTTTCGTTTGACCTGTGATTGCAGGCTGCGATTCCATAAGATCAAAATACAAAAGATTACCAGGCTAATACCACCGACAATTTCTACAATGTTCAGGATCACTTGAGTGTCGATTGGACTTCCATACCATTTGCGGTCAATTTTTGAATACTCTTCTGTTGAAATTCTTGAAAAACCTTTTTCAACAATATTCAGAAGAGCAGTGTTTCCTTCCAATACCGCACGACGGAATTGTCCCGTATATAGTGGAGTGGTTTGATTGAAAAACCTACTAATTTTGTATTTCCCCAAAAAATATTCTGCAGGGGGCGTGTCAATAACAAAAACCATCACCTGGTTATTTGCAGACGCATTTATGATCGCTTCATAGCTATTGTATTCAATCAGATTGGTAATCCCATTTTCTCTTAGATAATCTATAGCAGCATCACCTGATTTTACAGCCACAGAAAAACCCTGTAATGAATTAACATCTATAATCCCAGAAATCTTGTTGTTAAAATATACCGGGACTTCAATATCCTGATATGGGTCAGAAAAGTCATAGATCTTTTCGCGGGAATCTGTCCAGAAAATTGTATCAATAACATCGAATTCACCAGCCTCCATGTTTTTTAGTGCTGAAGACCAATCCATACCTGTGATTTCAACTTTGTTGCCGGTTTTTCTTTCCCATAATTTCCAACGGTCTATCAAAATGCCCTGCAAATTTCCTTGTTCATCCAGAAAAGAAAAAGGAGGATAATTATTGTCTATCACTACTTTAATTGTTGATAATCCACTAATTGGAATGATGGGTTTTAAATCAGAACATCCTGTAACTATAAAACCGATAACAAGCAATATAAATCCAAGCAGATTTAAGCTACGCTTAATTATCCGCATTTGAAACGGCGATCTGGAAACCCTTTGTCTAAATGTTTTCATCTTGTTTTAATGTTAATATTGAATAATCTTAACATTCAAAAGTTTAGGATGCCATTAACTCGACATAAATTATCTATAAGATGATATTAATATTCTTATTAAAACATGATTTTTGCTAAACCGAACTGAATCTGACCTAAATTTGTTACCAAACACTCTTTTCTATCTTTATACACATGTTCAGGAAAAGCCAATCTAGTACAATTTTTTTCAAATTTATATTTCAGGTGATCTCATGACTGCTAGAAAAATCGCGATTATTACTGATAGCACGAATAATTTACCCGCAGAATTTATTTCTCAATATCAGATCAAAGTTGTGCCGCTTACTTTAGTCATTGATGGACAATCCTATCTTGATGGTGTAGATATTAAAGCAGAAGATTTCTACAAGCGATTAACTAGCGAAAAAATCCATCCCACAACCTCTCAACCTGCTCCCGGTGATTTTCTTAAAGTTTATCTCGCTGCCAAAGAGGAAGGAGCTGAGCAAATTATCGTTATAACGATCAGTTCTGCCATGAGTGGGACGATGGAATCTGCACGTATGGCAGCAAAAAATATCGATATCCCTGTAACGATTATTGATTCAAAATCAAACACCATGGGTCTTGGCTGGCAGGTTTTGGCGTGCGCACGGGCTCGGGATAATGGTGTTGATGTTAACGGAATTGTCGCTATGGTTGATAATATTCGTGAACACCTTCACCTTCATGTAATGTTGGATACTCTGGAATATTTGTTCAAGGGTGGCAGAATCGCCGGCGCCGCAAAATTAGTGAACAATGTTTTAAAGATCAAACCTCAAATCAGGGTCAATCATGAAACCGGCTCTGTTGAACCGGTTGATATTTCTCGAACGCGCGCCAAAGCCATTGAATCTTTATATTCTACTTTTACAAAGAAACTTGATTTAACAAAACCATTACGCATCGCCATTCTGCATAATGATGTGCTTGAAGAAGCAAAATTACTTGCGGAAAGAATAAAAGCTGAATTAAAACCAATAGAATTGATCATTGAGGTTACTTCACCTGTACTGGGTGTTCATACAGGTCCCCAAGCTCTTGCACTGGCTGGATACAGCGAGAGTTAAATCCCCCAAAATTTTTAAGGAAAAATTCTTACAACTCGACTTGCCTTTTGGTTTGGATTGATATATGATAAATTCACGTTGCGGCTTGCAACGTGAATCATTTTTATTTCATCCCCAGAGGAGGAGAGAAGTGAAAAAGTTTCTATTCGTTCTTGTAACTGTGTTAGTTCTGAGTACGTTGGTTTTAAGTGCATGTGCCAAGGCAACACCTGTTCCAACTGAAGCTCCAGTGGCAACCGCTGCCCCGACTGAGGCGCCAACAGCTGTTCCAACTGAGGTTCCGGTCGGAACCACTGACAACCCATTGGTCATGGTCTTCGTCCCTTCCGCCACGACTGATGAATTAGTAGCTGGTGGTGAAGCAGTTGCTGCAAAATTAAGCGAACTGACTGGCTATACCATTACCTCGTCTGTTCCAACTTCTTATGCTGCTGCAGTAGAAGCTATGGGTTCAGGTAATTCACAAATTGGTTGGTTGCCTCCGTTGGCTTATCTGCTGGCAAAGGAAAAAGGATTTGCTGATGTTGGGCTCATCACCTTACGGAGCGGATCCAATCATTATGGGGTTCAATTCTCAACACACGTGGATATGTTGAAATCAGATGAAAACCCTGATGGATTCACAGCGTATTTTGATCCTGAAACAAATGCAAACACTGGTACCGCAGAAGAAGCGTTAGCCCAGTTCAACGGTAAAAAACCCTGCTGGACTGATCCCCTTTCCGCTTCAGGATATGTTATTCCTTCTGGTATGGTGTTAGCTAATGTTGAAAAATTGAAATCCGCCGCATTCGTGGTAGGACATCCTACCGTTATCACTGCGCTCTACGCAGGTGTTAATAAAGCAAACGTTCCGTATGTCGGCATGATCTGTGATTTCGGTGCCACATATATTGACGCTCGAACTTCAAAAGGACTTGCAGAAGATGTGATGGAAAAGGTTGTTGTGGTTTATCGCACCGACCCGATCATCCCGAATGACAATGTCTCTTTTGCTCCGACACTGTCAGACGAAGTTAAGGCCAAACTTGTTCAAGGTTTGTTAGACCTTGCTGGTTCAGAAGAAGGCGCTGCGCTTCTTAAAGGAATGGGTTATTCCATCGAGGGTCTAGAAGTTCAGGATGACACATTCTATGATGAATTCCGTGTCTATCTGCAAGCTTCCGGTTTGGATATCACCACGCTCGTAAAATAATCTAACAAATCCTAATGGGAGGGGAAGAATTTCTTCCCCTCCCATAATCTTTTTAATAAGTGAGGTTCCACGTGCTTAGAATTGATCATTTGACCAAGGTTTATCCAAATGGAACACAAGCTTTAAAAGATGTTTCTTTTGAAGTAAAACAAGGTGAATTTCTGGTTGTAATAGGCCTAAGTGGTTCAGGAAAATCGACACTTCTAAGATGTATAAACCGGTTGATTGATCCAACAGAGGGAACGATCATTTTTGATGGGGAAGATGTCACAACAGCAAATCCTAGAGATATAAAGAAAATTCGTCGAAAAATTGGAATGGTTTTCCAGCAATTCAATCTGGTAAAACGTTCCAGCGTTTTGACGAATGTTCTTGCAGGTAGATTGGGTTATGTAAATACTTGGTCTAGCCTGTTAAGTATTTGGCCATCATCAGAGAAAAAGAGAGCCTTCAAAGCGATGGATCGGGTGGGTATATCCGAAAAAGCAAATTCGCGTGCCGACGCACTTTCTGGCGGTCAGCAGCAGAGGGTAGGCATTGCCAGAGCGTTAATGCAGGAACCGATCTTAATCCTGGCAGATGAACCTGTTGCAAGTCTTGACCCGGTGCTTGCTCATACCATTTTGCAATACCTTGAGACTCTCAATAAACAGGATAATGTAACAGTGCTCTGCAGTTTGCATTTTCTTGATCTTGTTCATCGATATGCGACCAGAGTGATAGCATTAAAAGATGGGATCAAAGTATTTGAAGGGTCACCTAATGAGATTGATAGGGCGAAATTTAAGGAAATTTATGGTGAAGAGGCACAAGAAGTACGTGCTGCAACCCTAGGGTAGTAATGAAAAAACTCAATACTCGAACCCATAAAATATTTTCAGTCATCCTCTCTGTTTTAATACCGGGATTGGGACAAATTTTAGAGAAACAATACCGTAGAGGGATTGTTATTTTTCTCGCAGTATTTACCGCCATCGGTACTGCAGCCTGGTATGGTGAACTTGGATGGTTTTTATTCCCTGCGTTAATCTGGATATGGAACATTTGGGACGCATGGAATTGCCCCAAAATGAAGGGGACCATTCTTCCTGTTTTATTCTGGCTGATCCTTGCTTATGGCATCGGCAGCCAGGTGACAGAGTTTAGATTGTCAGCCCTGTTTGAGAATCCTTCAAGAGTAACTTCTATTGTGAAACAAATGACTAAACTGGATTATGTCCAGTTAAAAACGGAAGACAATAAGGCTTATGTAGAAATTCAGACACCCTGTTCTGATGATCCATTTACTCCTGATCGAACCACCGATGGAAAACATGTTTACGTTCTTGGGGATTGCGCCAACGTTGGCGATACGATCACTGTGAAAGCCGAAGGTTTTTGGCCAGATTACTCCACTGTCTTTACTTGGTACAACCCGATCGGAAATGTTGGGATGAAACAGGAATCAACCACTGATGCCCAAGGAAACGTTGAAATAACCTGGAAGGTTTCGCCATTTGTTCTTAATGAATCTTCCGATCCAACTATGCCGTTAACCCATCAAATCCAGGTGTCTCAGGTTAAAACTTTGGAGGGAAGTGAAATTTCGGTCGTTGGAGGGTTCATTATTAAGGGGATGTACGAAACCCTTAGCCTGGCTTTCTTATCGACCATTTTAGGTGCTTTGTTGGCTCTGCCAATCGGGTTTTTAGCTGCCCGCAACTTGATGAGCGGAAACATAGTCACCATGTTTTTTTATGTGCTCATCCGAACTATTCTGAATTTTGTTCGATCCATCGAAGCGCTGATCATGGCAATCATTTTTGTGGTAATTGTCGGGCTTGGACCTTTTGCCGGTATGCTTGCGATCACAATTCATACCATCGCTGCATTAGGAAAATTGTATTCTGAAGTTATTGAGGGTATAGATAAAGGCCCCATTGAAGCGATTCGTTCAACCGGGGCGAACTGGCTGCAAATTGTGCGTTATGCGGTAATCCCCCAAGTAGTTCCTCCCTTCACAGCACTGACGATCTATCGTTGGGATATCAACGTTCGATCCTCTACCATCGTTGGGTTGGTGGGAGGTGGAGGTATTGGATTCTATTTGATCCAATGGATCCAATTGCAAGATTATAGTGCCGTTGGTTCTGTTTTTGTCGCTATTGCTGTGGTTGTTCTAATTCTTGATTTCTTCAGTGCCCGCTTGCGTGAGAGGATCAAATAAACATGGAGAAGAAAAACAAATTCTTATTCATTCTTGGCAGATCCTTCACAGCAATATTTCTTATAGGATTGATTGTAATCAGTATCATTGTAACAAAACCGGATTTCGGCAAGCTCATCAGCTCATTTTCAAAATCCAGAGATATTCTGACCCAATTAACCTCGCCGACACTTTTTTCAAAAGACTCCACAGTTGAGATCTTTACTCAGCCCATCCCGATTCCTTGTGGAAGTGCCTCGCTTCCTGAAATACCTGCCAATGGCCCACGGGTAACGATCGAACCGGCATGTGCAGACGTTAAAGAGAAAGTTTGGGTGAAGGGCTATGATCTAGCTAAGAACTCACAAGTTTCGCTTAGATACATCTTGCCAAGCGGAGATGAATTCAGCCTAGAAAACCTTGAAACGGATGATAACGGCAGTTTTGCAGTAGAAATGACGATTCGACCGATCGCCGCAACGAAAGATGGGGTTCCTTCACAATTTGCTGCATTCGTTAGCACTCCCTCAGGAATATTTAAAGCCTCTCCAACATTAAAAGAGGTTTTCAATTCGATTTATGTCACTGTTTTCATGGCATTAATCGCTACCACCCTGGGTTCACTTATTGCGATCCCTCTTTCATTTCTGGCGGCTTCCAACATTACAAAAAAAGGATTCATAGGGAGTGCTGTTTATTATATTGTGCGAGGGTTCTTAAATCTCATCCGTTCTTATGAGGCAATGGTCATGGCCACGGTTTTTGCCATGATCGTTGGCTTTGGCAGCCCTTTTGCTGGAGTGTTGGCACTTTCAGTTGTCACTGCAGCAAGTTTGGGCAAGATGTTTTCAGAAGCCGTAGAAAGTATAGATCCAGGTCCGATCGAGGCACTTACGGCTACGGGAGCAAATCGCCTCCAGGTTGTTTATTATGCGGTCATTCCACAGATCATTCCTGATTATCTTTCTTTCATCATCTACCATTGGGATATCAATGTGCGTATTTCAACCGTGATCGGTTATGTGGGTGGTGGAGGAATCGGATACTTTCTGCAGCAAAAGATCAACACTTTTGAATATTCCAAAGCCGGGACAGCCATTCTGGCAATAATCATAGTTGTATGGTTATTGGATTTCTTTAGCGCTGAAGTCAGAAAAAGACTTATTTAAGAGTACCAACGCTTTTTTTTATCATTGATTTTTCAAATCTGACGGTTCAATCGGTAAACTAACATGCCAATATATTCCTTCATCGATTTTGTCACCTGTGACAAATTGGAATAAGAAGGCACCAGATTAATGATGAACTCTTCAAAAGACGGATGCCATGTTTTTCGCCAGGCTGTTTCAGTGATCGTGAAATCAGTGGGGGCAGGCAATACAGTGCATCCCTGCTTTGCAAATAATTTCATCGATCTGGGCATGTGCATGGCTGAGGTCACCAGCACCACATTTTTATATCCTGCTGCTTTGATTTTTTCACAGCTATACAAGGCGTCTTCGTAAGTGTTTTGTGATTGATCCTGTAATATCATTGCACTTTCAGGAACCCCCATTAGCATTAATAGGGAAGCCATATCTCCTGCGGGGGTGGAGCTGCTCTGATCCAAGAATTCAATATCGCCACCGCTTAAGAGAAGCATTGATTCTGGATTTTCTTGGTAGAGTTTTGCAGCATAGATAATGCGGTCACCGGCGGCATTTACTTCTGTCATCGGTCGGGGTGCAATTTCAGGTTCGGTGCCGCCTCCCAGAATCACGATCAAATCCACGGATTGAACAGGCCCCAGTTTGTCGTATTGCCCTTCAAGAGACCGGGCAATACTGTTGGCTATATATCGATTTCCGCCAATAAATAAGATGGCAAATGCCAGTAGAAGCAGAATTTTTGCAAAGTTGCGCTTTTTCCAAAAAAACAAAGCCGCTAAAGTGAAGACACACGCCAGACCAAGCGGATAGAAAAACAGGGGCAGGAACTTCGAAAGAAAGATGAACATAAGACCTCGCCAAATTGGACAATATTAGTCTAATAAAAGTATTGACAATCAAATATTTTTTGCTAAACTAAGTTTATCTTAATTTATTGGAGGAAAAAATGGATTCAGATTATGGTGCTTTAGGTGCAGGTATTGGTATCGTCGGTTGGTTGCTTTACATGGCAGTTATTGTTTTCTATATCTTTTGTATGTGGAAGATCTATGTAAAAGCTGGCAAGCCAGGATGGGCTGCAATCGTTCCCATTTATAATATTTTGGTCCAGCTTGAAATTGTCGGACGCCCCTGGTGGTATTTGCTCCTGTTGCTTGTTCCAGTCGTGAATATCGTTATTGGGATTATGATCCTCTTTGATCTGGCCAAAGTGTTTGGCAAAGGCACTGGTTTCGGATTTGGACTGTTATTCTTAAGCTTTATTTTTATTCCAATTTTGGCTTTTGGCGATGCCCAATATCAAGCTCCAGTTGTTGCTGCCCAATAATTTTCTGTAGTTACTATTTGAGCCCTGCAAAGGGCTCTTTATTTTTAAATTGCATTGTTAGTAATTCAATTGTAAAATGATACAAGCCGAAAGACTGTAATTATTACAATGACATTAACCGTTCCTGTAGTCCGCACTAAAATCATCATACCTCGACGGAGAACTGAAATATTATCCCGTCCGAGGCTGCTTTCAATTCTCGAAAATGTGCTTGATCTCAAACTACTGATCCTGGCTGCTCCAGCGGGATATGGTAAAACATCGCTTCTTATCGATTTTACTTACCACACCCAATTGCCTGTATGCTGGTTTGCGATCGACTCCCTGGATGCAGATCCACAGCGTTTTATTGCGCATTTCATTACCGCCATAGCTAACCGCTTCCCAACATTTGGCGAAGCTTCTTTTTCGGCATTAAGCAACCTTAATCAAGATTCTTTGAACCTTGATCCGGTGATTTCAGCCATCATAAATGATGCATACGAACACATTACAGAACATTTTGTGTTTGTTTTGGATGATTACCACTATGTTCGTGATAACAAACCGATTGACGAGTTTATTAATCGCATCACGCTTGAGGTATCTGAAAACTGTCACCTGGTGATCGCTTCACGTACACTGCTCACTTTACCTGATTTAACCTTACTGGTGGCGCGTTCCCAAGTGGGCGGGCTAAGCTATGAAGAACTAGCCTTCTTGCCAGAGGAAATTAAACAACTTTTTTCGGTTAATTATCATCAGAGCATTACCGAAAAGGCCGCCACGGATATGGTTGAGCAAACTGAAGGCTGGATTACAGGCTTGTTACTGACTGCACAGCTTTCACCTAAAGAGACAAGTAACCGTTTAAGACTTGCAAGAGTCTCGGGTATAGGATTGTATGAATACCTTGCCCAGCAAGTGCTTGAACAGCAATCCGATGAGTTTAGATTATTTTTAAAACGGACTTCACTTTTAGAAGAATTTGATGCAGTTTTGTGCAATCAAATCTTCTCACAAGTGCAGGG
>PNNU01000058.1 GCA_013824385.1 Anaerolinea sp. | reverse complement strand
TATCTATTGATGATGAAGAAAATTCCAAAAAGTGTTTGCAAGGTGGTTGAGAAACAGCTTCAAATTAAACAGATTTGGATGATTGGATTGGTAACTGAAGAAAAACATTTTGGTGCTTTTGTTATATTGTGTAACGAAATTCCATCACAATATACATCTGTAATTGAGTCCATAGTTCATCAGGCTACACAAGTAATTAAACGACTTGAATCAGAGAAGATTAAACAATTGAGTGAAGAAAGGCTGCAGACAACATTTGAAGCCATTGAAGACGGATATTGGGATTGGAATATTCAAACTGGCAAGATCATAACCAATGACAAATGGTTTACGATGCTGGGTTATCAGCCAGGCGAGTTTCCAGCCACTTATGAGAATTTAATAAAACTGGTTCACCCGCAGGATTTAAAAAAAATAAAGTATCAAATTGAGGAGGCGCTTCAAAACCGTGATCAGCAATATAACATCGAATTTCGTTTGCGTATGAAATCTGGTGAGTATAAATATATGCAATCACGCGGTAAGATCATTGCGGCGGTCAAAGGAGACAAATCTCTCCGAATGGTGGGCATTTATAGTGATATTTCTGAAAGAAAGAAGATTGAACAGCAAATTCTAGATCGTGAAGCAAAATACCGCACTCTATATGAGACGATGCGCCAGGGCGCATTTTATCAAGATGCTGATGGCCATATAATAGATGTTAATCCCGCAGCACTAAAATTCTTTGGCTTGACCAGGGAAGAATTCTTGGGTGGAAATATTTCAAGTATCCTTTCAGGTTTTATAGATGAATACGGACATAAAATTGAGAATGCGTCCCTTCCTTCTTATATTGCCCTGAAAACTGGCAAACCTGTATATGAACAGACACTTGGTTTTTACAATTCATTAAGGAAACAAGAAACTTGGGCTGTGGTAAGTGCTATCCCCCAGTTTCGCGTGAATGAAAAAACGCCTTATCAAGTTTTTGTAACCTTACAAGATATCACGCAATTAAAACAGATCGAAAAAGAATTACGTAATAGCGAATTACGATATCGCACACTAATTCAAAATTCTCCGGCAGGCATTTACCAGGCTGATGTAACTGGTAACACTATCTATTCAAATGACCGGTTAAGTAAAATTACTGGTCTTGATATTGATTCAATGGCGAAAACCGGCTGGATAAATGCAGTTCATCCTGAAGATAAGGCTGAAGTAGTACGGCGTTGGCAGGCTTTTATTCAATCTGGTGGAAGATGGTCGTTTGAATATCGCCAATTGAATCAAGAAACTGGAAAAGTAAGTTGGGTCTTTGATGAAGCAGTTGAATTGTTGGATGAAGAAGGAAACCGGATCGGATTTATCGGTTCGGTTGTAGACCTGACTGAACAAAAAGTGGCAGAAGAAAAACTCATTAAAAGTGAAGAAAAATACCGGCTCTTAACAGAAAACATGAAAGATGTAATTTGGATTCTTGATACTCAGACCATGCGTTTTACATACATGAGCCCATCGGTTGAGAGCTTACGCGGATACACTGTCAACGAAGTATTATCTGGTACATTGGTTGATGCTTTAACTGAAGAGGGAGAAAAATATTTTTCTGAACTTATCACAGAAAAAGTGAATCAGTTTAATCTTGGTGAAGTCGATTCTGAAGATTTCTTTACTTATGAAATTCCGCAACCGAGAAAAGACGGATCGTTTATCTGGACAGAAGTAATCACAAGTCTGCATAAAAATCCCGAAACCGGGCATTTGGATTTGCACGGTGTTGCCCGTGATATTTCTGATCGCAAAAACATAGAAACAAGCTTGAGAAAAAGTGAAGAAAAATATCGACTCTTAACAGAGAATATGAAAGATGTGATTTGGACTCTTGATACCGAGACAATGAATATCACTTACATGAGTCCATCCATAATAAACTTGCGCGGGTTCTCAGTAGAAGAGGTGAAGTCACAAGGCATCGGTGAAAGACTATTAAGCATGAACACCGATAATGTTCTAAAGTTGATGAAGCAGCAAATAGCAGAATTCATGAAAGATCCCAATGGTCCAGTTAAGTATTTTTCTCAAGAATTCTTGCAATCCACTAAAGCAGGGAGCACGATATGGACCGAAATAGTTGTTAACTATTATATAAATCAGGAAACAGGTCATATAGAAATGAGAGGGGTTTCACGAGATATTTCGGAGCGTAAAAAAGCCGAACTTGAAAGGCAGTCTTTGTTTGAAATCATGCAGGGGCTGAGCCGCAGTAAAGATCTTGATCAATTCTTGCAATTAATCCATCAAGTATTATCCAGGATTATTGATGCAAAAAATATTTCCATTGTTTTCTATAACAAAGACACAGGCTTGTTTGAAGAAATTTACTGCGTTGATGAATTTGATAGTCCGTATCCACCCTCCAAATTGGGAAAAAGCATTACATCATATGTGTTTCGCACTGGTAAAGCAGTCATTCTAGGAGAGAAAGCATTTAAAGATCTTGCAAGAACTGGAGAGGTCCGTCTTGTAGGATCCGAATCGGCTGTTTGGATGGGGGCGCCTATCAAAGATGCTGACGATGTGATTGGCGTAATTTCAGTCCAGAATTACAAGGATGAAAACGCTTATTCAGAACGGGATAAAGAATTCCTTTCATCCATCGCAGCGCAAGTGGCGATCGCAATTAAACGTAAACGTGCTGAAGAAGCAATTCAACGAAGTGAAGAAAAACACAGATTACTAATTGAAAACAGCCATGACATCATTTACACACTCAATCTGGAGGGCAAGTTTACCTTTGTCTCTAATGCCTGGAGTGTTTTCCTCGGATATCCTGTTGTTGCTGTTTTGGGTCAGTCTTTTAGCAAGTTCCTCAATGTAAAAGATCAAAAATCTTTTCGTGAGTTTTTCTCCAAAACAATTCTAAATGGTGAAAAACAAACAGGTATTGAATACAAAATCAAACATGCAGATGGTTCATGGCGTTGGCATACTACGAATGCAGTGCCAATAAAAAATTCTGATGGGGTTTGTATTGGCATTGAAGGCACAGCCAGAGATATTTCAGAACGGAAACAAACCGAAGAGGCTCTTCAAGAAAGTGAAGAGAGATATCGTGTATTGGTTGAAAATTCACCGATCGGCATTATGTTAGCTCAAAAAGGAAAACTGATCTACGCAAATTCGGCTGGCGTCGATTTGTTTGGTTATAAATCAATGGATGAGATGCTGGGTCAGAGCCTTTTAAAATACATTCACCCCGAATCACAAAAAGTATTGCTGAAGCGGATTATTGATTTAAAAAGAGGTCAAGAGAACGCTCTCCTGGAAATCAAAATCCTAAAGAAAAATGGCGAAATTTGCGAAACAGAGTCAATTTCCTCCGTTATGATATGTTAAAAACAAATAATATAATTTGTAAATCATTGAATAATCAGAAATGGATAGTAGGTTTGCCATCTTTTGACAATTAGTAACTTTGAATTCTATATTTGGGGGTAATATATTGGTCAATTTTCCTTAATTGATATTAGATTACATGATGTGAGTCACAACGCATAATTCGTGATAATTGTCAAAAAATTATGTCAAAATTTTTTATTGTTTCTTCATGACTATTATTGAATTGTAGTAATAAACTCGGTCAAATTCGAATTCAAAATATATTTCAACTCGTTGATGTTTTCTTCATTCGTTTCAGTAAACATGAAAGCAAATACTGGATATTTCTTATAATCAATTATTCTAAGTTCAAGCGGTTTCTCAAAACTTGACAATAATTTATCAAAATCGAATGAAGTTATTTCATCACCTTTTTTCCCGGTCGAATTATCCAAGACAACAACACTAAAGAGTTTTCCCTCTTTACCATTGAGTAATTCTGTCCAATTGGGTTTTTGTTGGGTGTAGTAATAAAGGTAAGGGTTGATGCCGTAAGCAGCGTAAGCTAAATCAGGTGTGGAACACCACCCTCCGAACCGCATTGGATTAACTTCAATTGGCAGAATTGTGCCTTCCTTGTCTCTTCTCAATTCTATGTGAACCGGAAAATTTATCGTATTTGTCAGTAGACCAATTTTTCCAACAAATTCTGTGATTTCACCCAAGTTGTTTTCGATAATGTCCTTGGAAGTTGTATAAACCCGATCGGATACATCACTCTCAGAAGAAAAAGTATGATGCAGAATATTAAGGATTACTGGCTCGCCTGTGGAATTGTAGTAGGCATCAACTGCAAATTCATCCCCTTCAATACATTGCTCAATAATGAATGAACCAGTATCAAGGACCTCGTCCGGATACAATCCGTGCATTTGCTCGATTTCTTCCTGTATCGCTATTTTTGTTTTTTTCCAATCTTCGGCACTATTTACTTTATGTACACCCATGCTAAAAAAGCCTACATTAGGCTTAATAATGAAAGGAAGTGGAAGTTCAACAAATTTAATTGATTCCAGATCATTTATGGGAACTTCTTTAAAGTAAAACTTAGGAAACATGGATTGCGTCAATTCCCTGAATTTGGCTTTATTCTTGAATTGTTCAATTTTTTTGGGCAGATCACTAAAAGCCAGGTTTTTGGAGATCCATCCAATTGAGTTTTCCGAGGTTGAATAGAATAAAAGCGAATCTGACTCACCAGCTATTTTTTTTGCCTGATCCTCACTATACAGTTTGGTGCCCGGAAGAAGATTCAACTTTTTTGCAGCATTCGTGTTTACGACGGGGATTTGATGATCTCGAATCGTGTTTTTGAAAAAATCTGAAATAAAGGGCTCATCAACAAAAAACATAATTATCCTCAACCAGCGGTAAGCGAATTTTTGTAAACCAAAACGAAGTCACTATTATGCCATGAAAACCTCTTATAAATTCACTTTTAGCAACCAATAATCTACTTCGATCGAGGATGTCTAGTAATTTTCAATACATTGTCACTTTTTTTAGGTTATTCCATCAAAGGAATAGGCAAGTGGTTTTCAGATAAAATGCTTCAAATTTAAGGGCTTAAAGGTTTATGGTCAATAATTTCACCATAAACAAGACTAAAAATTGAAATACATAACACCTCAAGCACAAAATAAATACCCAAGGAGAATAAAATGCTTCAAACAAAACTAACAACACTACAGAGTAAACAAGAATTGACTGACTTAATATCAAAAAATGAAAAAGTAGCCGTATGCTGCGGAAGAATGGGGCCAATGTGCATTCCGGTCTATGGTATTTTTGAAGTCTATGAAGAAAAATATCCCGATATAAAGTTCCGCAACATGGATTTTGATACTCCTGATGCAGATATCATTAAGAAATTACCAGAATGTCGCGGATTCAATGGACTTCCTTTCACTGTTTATTATCGCAACGGCAAAGTTGTTAAAGCAACAACCAGCATTCAATCTGCTAAACAAATCAAAGATATTATTGAAGAAGTTCTCTCCTAAATACCCAATTATCAGAGTTTATTTTTTGATTGTCGAAACATAGGCGTTTAGGATGGATATGGATAAAAAACAATTTGAATTAATCATCATTGGTGCTGGTCCAGCAGGTTTGGCGGCAGCCATTTACACATCGCGAGCTTCTTTAACCACTTTAGTTGTTGATGAATCAATGGCCGGAGGTCAGGTAAAAACCACGCACCAAGTTGCAAATTATCCGGGTTTTGTCGACCCCATACCCGGGCACGAGCTGGCGAGCAATATGCGAAAACAAGCCGAGAGATTTGGGACCAAGTTTGAATTAGCAGCCGAGATCACTGACATTCAGCTTGTTGGACCAGAAAAAGTTGTGACCATTGATAACGTCTCGTATACAGCAAAAAACATCATCATAGCCACTGGATCTTCCCCCAGGTTATTGAATGTTCCTGGCGAAGTGGAATATAAAGGCTCTGGTGTTTCTTATTGCGCAACTTGCGATGGCGAATTTTATAAAGACAAAGATGTTACCGTTATCGGTGGTGGAAACAGCGCCATGGAAGAATCTTTGTTACTGCTCCAATTGGTGAAATCTCTGACTGTAATTCATCAGTTTGACGAATTGCAAGCGGAGAAAATTACCGCAAATAAAGTGATGAACAACCCTAAAACCAGGGTTTTATGGTCTCATGAACCTCGTGAGTTCATCAAAGATAAAGACAAAATGATCACCTTGGCCGAAAATCTTAAAACGAAAGAAATTATCCGTCTTGGCACGGATGGCATCTTCATTTTTGCCGGAATGGTTCCGAACACTGGTCTGGTAAAAAACACACCTTTGAAATTATCTGAACAGGATTACATTTTAACAAACGAGAACATGGAAACAAATTTGGATGGTGTCTACGCTGCTGGTGATGTTCGAGTAAAGAAATACCGTCAGATCACGACAGCCATCGGTGATGGAACGATCGCAGCACTGAATATCATTCAAAAAAGTTAACAATCTGAACTTCAATTTGGAGTTTGTGGATTTATTTTTGAGAGTAGAGGAAAATAATGAGTACAGCAACGGTTAAATGGATCGGCGGAAAACAATTCGTAGGGATTGACTCAACCCATCATTCGGTGGTTCTCTCAACCCCTGACGAAGGAGTTGGGATCAAGCCATCGGAACTATTGCTTATTGCTGTAGCGTCATGTACGGCCGTGGATGTGGTGGAAATATTAGAAAAAAAACGCATGCCACTCTCTTACCTGGAAATAAATGCCACAGGTGAACAAGATCAAGATCCGCCTTGGACGTTTCGAAAGATACATATCAATTATCGAGTAGGCGGAAAGAATCTCACCGATAAAGCGGTGGCACAAGCGATCCAACTTTCTGAAGAAAAATATTGTTCAGTTGCAGCAACGATTCGCGCAACGGCTCAAATAACCACTGACTTTGAATTAATCTCAGAATAATCGGTTTTGATGCGGTATCTAAAAAAGGATCAATTATTGAAATTGATCCTTTTTAATTCAATCCATTTATGATTATTTGTGAAGAAGATAGAGAACCAAGTTTACCAGTCTAATTTCTTGCATACTTTTGAACCCTGCCTGATAGGCAGCAGATTCGATTTTGTCGAATGGCAGCCTATGTTCCAGTGGCGGGCCAAAAGATTGGTTTTCAAACACCCATTCCAATACAGCCAATCGTTGTTTAACTACGCGCGAAGCTTCTTGTAATGCGGCAGACAGATCATCTACCTCATGCAGTAATAAACCCATAAAAATAATATCAAAAGAATTATCTTCAAAAGGCATCTTTTCAGCGACACCTAAGTGAAATTCCCCCGAAGGGACAAATTCCTGGGCGGCAGGGATCATATCCGCATTTGCATCCAACCCTGTCACTTTCAACCCTTTAGCTGCAAATTGCTCAGCAAACAAGCCAGACCCTGTCCCTACATCCAGGACATTTTGTGGATTATTCAAACCTTCCAATACAAGATCCACTACCCTGTTTACTTCCATACGGGCAATTCGATCTGGATCGCGCAATCGTTCTATTTCTCGATTGAATCTTTTTTCGTGCATTATGCCTCACTATTCTTTCGCAATTGATAATCGTTCTTCATTTAATCTGTATTGTCAGAAAATCCTGCTGGAGGAATTCCCAATGCCTGGATAAGTCTTCCCCAATAATTCACCTGGGCAGCCGTACTTGCTAGGATGACAATTTCCCTTTCATTAAAATGCCGTTTGAGATTGTCAATAAATATCGGCTGAAATTTCAAGGGCGTCTGCGAAATTAATTTCGCATATTGAATGGCCAACTGCTCGCGTTCAGAAAAAGTGTTTACTTCTTCCAGAGGTTTTCGCCCCTGTAACACCAAAAGTTCATCGTTGGAAATGTGTTTTTCTTTATATTGATGACTGTTCATATCAATACAAAATGGACAGGCCGCGGCATGAGAAGCTTGAATACGGACAATCTTCAAAATCCTTTCGTCCATATTATGGTCTTTATGAGCAACTAAAGACTCCAATATACCTGAGCCAATAGCAGCCTTCGGGTACCACGCCAGAATTCTCGCAGGAAGCATGGCTTTCCCAGTTATTTTCTCTGAAACCCAAATTCCCAGTTTTACAAATAATGGGGTTTTTCTTGGTGGGGCAATGAACGCATCCATCTATGTCCTTCTATCTTAAATCATATTCAAAAATAATTTATTCTAAGGTTTGACCAAATTGATTGATTCTGTAACTTCCTTGTAACCACCTCATCTAATTATTTAGATGCAATTAATATAAAAAAGTTAAATCCTTCAGGAGAATAATAAAATGAAAACAAATGAATCTGGTTTGGATCGTGTAATACGGGTTATTGCCGGAGTCGCCTTATTAGCCCTTTACTTTACGCATGTCGTTGTCGGCGGTCTTGGCATTGTTGCAGTGATTATTGGAGCGGTTTTGCTCATTACAGGCGTTGTTGGTTTCTGCCCACTTTATAGCTTGCTAAAAATTCAGACCAATAAGAAAGCATAATTTATCTTCAACTAAATATTATCAGGGACGCAATTCTGCGCCCCTGAATTATTAAAAGGACCCTCATGAAAAAACTTGAATTCCAAAGAAAAATCAAATACAACCCTAGACCGATTATCGTTGATCTCTGGGCACCTTGGTGCTCCCCTTGTAAAGCCATGGCACCTGGTTTCAAAGAAGTTAGCCAAAAGTATAGCGGTAAGGTGGATGTTCTCAAAATTAATGCTGATGATTCCCCTGATGTGATGAAAGAATTAGGTGTGATGAGCATTCCCACGGTCATTGGGTTTGCCAAGGGTGAAGAAATATTACGCCGAACCGGTATGCAAACGCAAGGCATGTTGGAATTCTTTTTTGAAACAACACTCAGTCAGAAAAAACCAGCCATCATGCCACCTGCTCCTGCTGCAAGGTTCTTCCGCACTTTGTTGGGATTAGGCGTGGCTGCCTTAGGTTGGTTTGTTGGACATTCAATTTGGATCGTGATTGTTGGTGGAATTGTTGTTTTCAGTGGATACTATGATCGATGCCCCATTATCAGGGCGATTGCACCTCGAATTAAATCCCTTTTTCAACCTTCTAAGAAAGTTGAAAGTTAATTGGCTCTGTCTCCGGAAGACGTGATTACCAAAAAACCTTGTTTATTGTGAAATTTATAGTAAAGCGAGCACATATATTGCCATTTCGTACTATAATACACACAATAATTTCAGACGGAGCATATTATGACCAAGCCCTCCACTCGCCAAACTAAAAATAATAAATCCGATGTTTTAGTGGAGACCCCAGCGGATGAAAACCTGCCAGCGGAGATGATTGTTGGTTTGAAAATTCGGGGATTGCGCAATGATAAAGGATTTTCGTTGAAAACCCTCGCTGAACGAAGTGGATTAAACATCAATACGCTCAGCCTTATCGAAAATAGTAAGTCTTCACCCTCAGTAAGCACTCTTCAGCAATTAGCTAAAGCATTAGAAGTGCCCATTAGCGCCTTCTTTGAATCTGAACCAATCGTCAAACACGTCGTTTTTACAAGTCATGATCTTCGACCTGGAGCCACGTTCAATAATGCATTTATGCAAAACTTGGGCAAGGATCTGAAAGATAATGCAGTTCAACCGTTCGTAGTCACCCTACAACCAGGGGCAGGCAGCGGCGACCAGATGATTGTCCATACTGGACATGAATTTGTTTACTGCTTGGCTGGCAAAGCCATCTACAAAGTTGAAAATGAAACATATACACTAAATTCAGGGGATAGTTTGGTTTTTGAAGCTCATTTGCCACATCGATGGGAGAACACCTTCGATGGTGAATCGCAAATTATTTTGGTAATCTATCCTGCTGATCAACGTGAAGAACCTGGCGGACGGCACTTCCCTACTGAATAAGGAGAAAACATGAAAATCGCAATCATTACCGATGATGGAAAATCCATCAGTCAACATTTTGGCCGGGCTACCCATTACATGGTGCTTACCATTGAAGAAGGAAAAATCATTAATCTAGAATTACGCGAGAAAATGGGCCATAACCAATTTTCTGGTGAATCGCACGAAGAACATCATGGTGAAAATCATGGAATGGACGAAGCTCATCATGATAGACACGCTCAAATGGCCGGGTCAATTGCGGATTGCGAAGCAGTTATCTGCGGCGGTATGGGAATGGGCGCATATCAAAGCATGCTTAGATTGAATATCAAGCCCGTGGTAACCGATTTACAGGATATAGATGCCATCGCTCAATCTTATATTGATGGCAAAATTGTGGATCATACAGAGAAACTGCACTAATTTTTTTTTGAACGACGATAACAAATAATTGCTTGAAGGCAAAATTATGGATGATCCAATAATCTATCAAATGCAATCTGAGCTTTGCCAATGCATGAGCCAGCCTGCACGGCTGCAGCTATTGCACCTCCTGTTTGAAGGGCCGAAAAATGTTGGCGACATCTCTAAGCTAACCGGATTGGGCCAAGCCACTGTTTCAAGGAATCTTGGAATATTAAGAGGTAAGGGTATTGTCCTTACTGAACGCCGTGGTCAGGAAATTTATTATCGCGTAGCGAATCCTAAAATGGTGGAAGTGTGTAATCTCATGCGTGAGGTTCTATCTGAACAAATCACTGAACGCTCGAAAATGTTCTCATAAACAGACGACAAATAAAAGGCCTCCAATTCCAGAGTACAAAACAACCCTGCAAAAATCGCAGGGTTGTTTTTCAAAGGATAATCTTGTTTATTCGCAAGCAGTAAATGCTGGCAGATGGCTGTTCAATGAAGCGTTTTGTAATGTTGAATAAACCTGCAAAATATCTGTATGAGTGGTAACAGGTTTCAGTGTATCGTACAAAGCTGCGTCAGCGATTTCGGCAGCAGAACCGGCTGCACAAGCTTCACTCAAAGTGCCAAATGATACCTCTTCTGCCAAACCTGGATTTTCAGGAATTGTTACACCGTATTTCGTGGCTTGTTTGATCAGCGCGTTCACATGCTGTTGTTCTGCCTTCGCGATACGATAGAACGGCGTCACATTGCCAAATTCTGCGATCATACCATTATACAAATTTAGAGCACCATATTCTTCGAGGATCGCCTGGGTTAAAGCATCCTTTTCTGCATCGGATAACGGTGTAGTTGCCACACCTGCTACAGTACCCGTTGAGCCAGTACCTTGACCTGAACCGCCTCGTCCACCCGGTCCTCCCTTACCATCTGTATATGCGGATACTGTTCCTAAAGGTGTGGCAAGAAGCAGGCCGGCGATCATAATTATGATTAATGCGACACCACTAAAGACTTTCATACTTTTTACTTTCATGTTTGTTACTCCTGTTTTATTGTATTATTATGGTTGAATTAGTATCAGGATAAACAAAACATGTGAATATTTTATGAATTACAGTTGAATGTTACGTGAAATTCTCTATACAATTCCAACCAGGATTAATCCACCCCACACGATTAAACCCCCTAGAAAAACCCATACAATGTCGAGTTTATAAATCCGTACCAAGAGAAATGCTGCTCCTGCCATGACAAAAGCAGCTGGTGTGACAAGCGCCACCCCACCCAATTGGAGAACAACGGCTGCCAACATACCTACAAAGCTGGCTAGAACACCCGCCAGTGCTCCGCGGACCCAGGCTAGATTGCGAATATGAGAAAATATTTCAGTAAATACAAGTGTCATCACAAAAGAAGGCGAAAAAATCGCAAAGGTGGCCAATAGTGCACTAAGCACACCGCCCATCTTGTATCCGATAAACGCTGAAGTAATCAAGTAAGGGCCAGGTGTGATTTGTCCCATTGCAATACCATCGGCAAATTGACTCATGCTTAACCATTGATTGTGATCAACTACTTCAGACTGGATCAATGGAAGGATGGTGGAACCATTACCAAACGCTACAGACCCAATTTTAAACATTGATAATCCGAGGTTGCCGACATCTGAATGCAACGCCCAGGCTAACCC
>PNNU01000057.1 GCA_013824385.1 Anaerolinea sp. | reverse complement strand
GATATACTGATAATCCATTTATTCGAAGGAAAACGCATTGTTTTTACCTACCACAAAAGATGAAATGACCGCCCTGGGTTGGCATGAATTGGATGTCATCTTGATCAGCGGTGATTCTTATATTGATAGCCCCTATTCCGGTGTAGCCGTTATAGGTAAAGTATTACAAAAAGCAGGCTTTCGGGTGGGTATTATTGCCCAACCGGATATCAAATCCGATGCAGATATTTCTCGGCTCGGAGAACCCACCCTCTTTTGGGGGATCACTGGCGGCACAGTGGATTCGATGGTAGCCAATTACACTGCCACGCTGCGCAAGCGCCGCTCTGATGATTTCACTCCAGGTGGAGAAAACAACCGCCGTCCAGACAGAGCTGTGATTGCCTATACCAACCTGATCAAACGCGTATTCAAAAATACTCCACCCATTGTTTTGGGCGGAATTGAAGCCAGCCTGCGCCGCATCACCCACTACGATTACTGGTCAGACAAACTGCGCGCGCCAATCCTTTTTGACTCCAAAGCGGATTATTTGCTTTATGGCATGGCTGAGACCGGTGTGGTTGAACTGGCAAGGTCGTTTAAAGAAAAGAAATCGCCCCTATCCATCCGCGGATTGTGTTATCTTGCAAAAACGTCCCCTGCTAATTATGTAATTCTGCCCACTTTTGAAGAATGTGTGGCAGATCATGCAGCTTTCACAAAGATGTACCATCTCTTTTACCAAAATAATGATCCCATCACCGCCAAAGGGCTTGCCCAACAAAAAGGGGATCGCTTTTGGGTGCAGAATCCGCCTGCGCTAACGCTCACCCAACCCCAATTGGATAAGATTTATTCGCTCACTTTCGAACGCGACCAACACCCCTATTATGAAAAACAGGGTCCAGTGAAGGCGCTTGAGACGATTCGTTTTTCCATCCCCACCCACCGCGGATGTTATGGTGAATGTAATTTTTGTGCCATTGCCGTCCACGAAGGCCGCACGGTGGCCTCTCGCAGTGAAAGTTCCATCATGGCAGAAGCTGAATCCATGACAAAACATCCGAAGTTCAGAGGCATCATCAACGACCTCGGTGGTCCAACAGCTAATATGTATGCCATCGAATGTGCCAAGAAACTACACAACGGCGCATGCATCGACAAGCGTTGTCTTTTCCCGGAAATTTGTCCCGTTTTGAAAATTGATCATTCTATTCAGATTGACTTGTTAACCAAAATCCGACAAATCCCTGGCATCAAAAAAGTGTTTGTGGGTTCAGGTATTCGTTACGATATGGTGTTGGCAGACAAAGTAAACGGATTAGCCTACCTCAAGGAAATCGTTTCTCATCATACTTCAGGGCAGCTTAAGGTAGCCCCTGAACATGCTGACCCATACATTTTAAAGATGATGGGCAAACCTTTTGTCGGATCACTTTTGAAATTTAAGAAGCAGTTTGAAAAAATGACCTATGAAGCAGGCAAGGATCAGTACCTCACTTATTATCTGATTGCAGCCTATCCTGGCAGCAGCGACAGAGAAATGAAACAGCTTAAAGAATTTGTCACAACAAAGCTACATATCGCACCTGAACAGGTTCAGGTCTTTACCCCCACCCCCTCCACTTATGCCAGTGTTATGTACTATACTGAAAAAGATCCGTTCACTGGTGAAACCATCTTTGTAGAGAAAAACATTGCCAACAAAGTAACTCAAAAAGAAATGATCGCGAAACCAACTGCTAATCCATTACTAAAAACCGAGTTTGTGAAAAAAGCCAAACCAGTTAACGCCTATGCGAATAAGCCAAGGCCTCAGAGGAGACCCCGATGACCAATTCTGAAAACTTGCATTTTTATGTTTCCTGCCCACCCGGGCTTGAACCCATGCTGGCTGCCGAGTATAAACCGCTAGGCCTCGTCAGGGTTAAGCTCAAGAAAGACGAAGAAGATCAGGTCAAACACACCATTGGCGAAGACACCGGCGGTATGGAATTTGAAGGCCCAATAGAACATGTTTATCTCGCCAACTTGCACCTGCGTACTGCCAGCCGGGTCATAGTTCGTTTAGGAGAATTTAAAGCAATCACCTTTGCAGAATTACGTAAAAAAGCTTCAAAAATGGATTGGGAGAAATATCTCGTCCCCGGCCAAAAAGTGTCCATTCAGGTGGTTTGCCACAAATCCAGACTTTACCATTCCGATGCGGTGGCTGAACGAATTTTAGGGTCCATCGACGACCATTTTTCTTCCTCCGTGAAGAAAATGGAACAATCCACAGAAGGCCAGATTATCCTTGTAAGATTGGTAAACGATAACTGCACCATCAGCCTGGATTCATCAGGTGAGCTGCTGCATAAACGCGGATATAAACAAGCCGTTGCCAAGGCACCGCTTCGTGAAAATCTGGCCGCAGGCATGATTATGGCCTCCGGTTGGGACCTTGTGTCTCCATTGATTGATCCATTTTGTGGTTCGGGCACCATACCCATTGAAGCAGCCATGATGGCCCAGCACATTGCACCCGGAATCAACCGTTCTTTCAGGTTTTCAAACTGGCCTGCTTATAACAAAGCGATCTGGACTGAAATTCTGGATAACGCAAAGAAACAGATCCTTAAAGATTCACCTCCCCTTTTTGGCTATGATCGCGATGCCGGCGCCATCGAAATGTCCAAAGCAAATGCTGCCCGAGCTGGACAAAAAGACCACATCCAGTTTGTTTGTCAGGCAGTCTCACTGCTTGAATCTCCAGCCTCTACCGGTTGGGTTGTTACAAATCCACCTTACGGCATCAGAGTGAGCGAAAATAAAGATCTGCGCGACCTATATGCAAGATTTGGCTCCCTTGTGAAACAAAATTTTGAGTCCTGGCATGTTTCGGTACTCTGCAATGATGATCAATTAATTGCCAACATGGGATTGCAGAAACCCGCAAAAACCATCCGATTAACCAACGGCGGCATCTCGGTAAAACAGGTTATTTATTTTTTATAGGTTTTTCATTTCCCAATGCTCGTAAAGCTGTATAATCATTTAATACAGTAGAGGTTGAATAAGTCTAGTCTTCGTACATTAAGAGAAACGGAATAATGCGTTGCCTATTCTCTAAAAAACGTATCGAGTGAATAATCATTGCAGGGGATGTTTTTGACACTCGAAACAGCAATCTAATTTTACTGTTTAGTTTTTTTCGTAGACCTTCATTCTGATCCTCTTAATTATTAGACATATGATGAGGAAATATGAGAATAGAACGGGGAAAACCTCAAATTGTTCATAAGATTCAATCGAATTCAGTCCATTTACTGTATAGAATAATTGATGAAGTGTTGTTAGGAGTTCAGATTTACGATAATAATCTGAACTAATTTATATAGAGATAAGACAGCAGTAAGAACTAAACGAAATTACTCTGAAAAGAGACATAATGAACGATTGGAGGCATTTCAAAGATGATTTACAGCAACAATTGAGCATAAAAAATGCACAATCGAATTGAAAAAGTAAAATAATAAAAATATTGGTTGAATTAGGGAAAAGATCAAAATATTCAATGGTCAATATTCTGATTATTAATAATTGAGTTGAGATAAATAATGCAAATTCAGGTTTTTTTCTCAATAATTGTTGGTACATGTACATTAGCATTGGCTTTAGCCACTTTTGCGTTCAGGCAGCGAAAAGACATTCCCGGCATTCGTATTTTTGCTGTTTTTGCTTTATCTGAAGCATTACTTGCCTTCGCCGAACTTTTTTCCATGGTCAGCAAATCAACACAGAGTGCACTCTTCTGGTTCAACTTGAGAGGTATTTTCCTTGCAGTAACCCCGGTATTATGGTTATTATTTGTAGTAATTTATTATCAACGGCAAAACTGGCTTTCAAAGTGGAAAATTATTGCGCTTTGTCTAATCCCACTTGGTACCATCATAATTCCGAGAGTTCCGGCATTATCACATTTCTGGCTTCAGCAAAACGTTAGTTTCTTTCAAACGGACTCATTTTGGTTGGTTGATACCAGTACCAGAATCCCTGGTTTTTGGTTCTATGTCCATACTAATTACTCTTTTCTCCTTGTTATTATCAGTTTAATCACTATTGCTGTTGATTTTTGTAAAGAACGAAAAGTTACACGACTCGTTTCCATTCTATTATTTACGGGGTCGTTAACATATCTTGCTGCGGGTTTTTACCCTTCGGTTTTCCCGATTGGACAAAAAATTCTTAACCCCATAATCCCGGGTATTGGCATTGGTGAGCTCCTTCAAGTCATAGCTATTTTTAAAGCAAATTTTTTAATGCCGAAATCACAAGGCTCAAAAAAATCTACGACTGATATGGTTAGTAATCAAGAAAGGGAATCTCTGAATTTATTGATATTGATATTTGTGGTATTAGCCGCCAGCATTGCATCACTTGGATATCTAACCTATAAAAATTTTCAGAATCATTATCGTTCTCAAGTGGAAGCACAAATAACCAGTATTTCACTCCTAAAAGTTGCTGACATTCAAAAATGGCGTAACGAACGACTGAATGATGCTCAGGCTTTTTATACTAATGCCTCTTTCAGTTCATTGATCGAAAACTACGAAGAAAACCCATCTGATATCCACAACAAAGAAATGGTTAGACTTTGGCTGAATGCTTATGCTGCCCATGAGGAATATTCTCAGGTGTTTTTTGTTAATTCATCCATAACCTATATTATTACGGCCAACGAAGAAAATATTACTCTTCCCCCACATTTATTAGACGAAATTCCACTTATACTTTCACAAGGGACTATTTTATTCAAAGATTTTCATCGTGATTCAGAAAACTCTCCCGTTTATCTGGCATTGGAAATTCCAATTTATTCCACGCGGAACAATATTCCATTGGGTGTAATGGTGCTTCGTATTGATCCACAGGTTTACTTATACCCATTAATCCTGCGTTGGCCTGTGCCCAGTGAAAGTGCCGAGACTACCCTTGTTCGGATGGAAAACAACAAAGTAGTCTATTTATCAGATCTCCGTTTCGAACCAAATGCAATCCTGAACAAATATATTGATCTCACCGAGGATAATCGTCCATCTGTTAGGGCAGTTACCGGGTCAGTCGGGATCGTCGAAGGTATCAATTATCGCGGCAAGCAAGTAATCGCTGATGTTCGGCCAGTGCCCGAAACGCCATGGTTTCTAGTTTCAAGGATAGATCAGGATGAAGTTGCGGCTCCACTTTTGGAACGAGAAAGATTTTCCTGGATTTTGTATTCAAGCTTAATCTTGGCTTCTGGTGTTGCGCTGAACCTCATCTGGCGTCAACAAAGAATCCGATCATTGATCACAAATAACAAGATCCAATCTGAAATTCTTGAAAGGGATCGCAAACTTAAAGAAGCCCAAGAAATCGCCCATCTCGGTTTTTGGTATTGGGATGTCGTAACTGGTGAAGTAGAATGGTCTGAAGAAATATACAAGATTTTTCAGTTGGACCCCGCCAAGTTTAAACCACAGATTGACTCCATTCTTGCGTTATCACCCTGGTCTGATGATCAAAACCGCAATAAAGAATTGATTGACCGCACTATTAAGAATCATCAACCGGGCATGTATGAGCAGAAATTCCTACGACCTGACAATTCAATTGGATATTATTCATCCACTTTTTTAGGCCAGTTTGATGAAAAAGACAATTTAATTTCAATCGTTGGATCTGTGATGGATATCACAGAGCGTACCATTAAGAATGAAGCTCTTCAATTAAGTGAACATAGATTCAGAACTCTTTTTGAACATGCTGCAGTCGGGGTTGCCATCATCAATACAAAAACAGGGCATTTTCTGGATATTAATCAAAAGTATTGTGATTTTCTTGGGTATACCAAAAGAGAAATGCTTCAAAAGAAATATCAAAACGTGATTGATTCAGAATTTATCGATACGAACCTTCAAAATAACCGAAAGCTCATTGCAGGAAAAATCAAGGAATATTCTATTGAAAAAAAATATATCCGTAAGGATGGTAAGACAGTTTGGGGAGAACTAAACGCATCAGCTTTATGGGAGCCTGGAGAAAAACCCGAAGAATATCATCATATAGCAGTAGTTAAAGATATTACCGAACAAAAAATGGCTGAAATGGCTCTCAGAGAAAGTGAGAAAAAATTCAGAGAAACTATCGCAAATCTTGATGAAGGATTTTTTAGCGCCACAATGGATGGCGTTTTATTAGACCACAATGAGGCTTTCAATCGCATTCTTGGGTTTCCTGAGCGCCAAGACTCCAAAGGTTTATCGGTTCCTGATTTCTGGGAAAATCTGGAAGACCGTCAAAAATATATGGTTGAATTGATAGCGAAAGGTTATGTTTCATCCTATCAAATTGCAGCCAAGAAAATCACTGATGAAAAAATATGCATTTTGTTAAGTTCACACATAGTAAAAGATGAGAATAATGAGCCAATAAAAACTGATAGCGTGTTTTTGGATATCACAGCGCGAATTAAGCAAGAAGAGCGCTTGCTTGCATCTCAAGCTGAGTTACAAAAGTTGTTGGATCAAGCTGAACAATCTCGTAAAGTACTTCTGACCATTGTTGAAGATCAGAAATTGGCTCAAGAAGAGATCAATCGATTAAACAAAACTCTTGAAGAACGGGTAAATCAACGTACCGCCCAATTGAAAGCTTCCAACGAAGAATTGGAATCATTTGCATATTCTATTTCACATGACTTGAGGGCTCCTCTTCGAGCAATTGATGGATACTCACGTATTCTTGAACAGGATTATGCAAAGGTTTTGGATACTGAAGGGTTAAGGTTATTGAACATCGTACGCAGTAGCACCAAAAACCTGGACAGGCTGATTACTGACTTACTTTCGCTCTCAAGGGTGGGCAGAAGCGAATTGAAATTGGAATCCCTGGATATGAATTCGATGGTTTCTTCAATTTACGATGAACTTGCAACACCAGAAATTCTTGAAAAATTCAAATTTATTATGGATGATCTTCCTGAGGGCTACGGTGATCCGACTTTGATCAGGCATGTTTGGATGAACCTGATTTCCAATGCCATTAAATATAGTACTCCAAAGGACCATCCCAAAATCGAAATATATGGTTTTTCTGATTCTGACAAATGTATCTATACTATAAAAGATAATGGAGTTGGGTTTAATCCCGACTTCAGGGACAAGCTTTTTGGTTTATTTCAACGGCTCCATAAAGCAAGTGATTTTGAAGGAACCGGCGTGGGACTTGCGATTGTTCACAGAATTGTGTCGCGCCACAACGGTGAAGTTTGGGGAAATGGAGAAATAGATATGGGATCTGAGTTTTCCTTTACTTTACCCAGGATGAAGGAAATATATGAATAACGATCTACCACTAGAAATATTACTAATCGAGGACAATGATCAAGATGCCGAATTGACTTTGCGTGCAATGCGTGAGTACAATATGGGTAACAAGGTTGTTCGGTTGGCTGATGGTAAAGCAGCAATGGATTATTTCTTTTCTGCAAATTCCAAAAAGAATGAATTCCCGCGCTTGATCCTTTTGGATTTACAGCTTCCCGGAATCAATGGATTGGAAGTACTTAAATCATTAAAAAGTCATGAATCCACGCGATCAATTCCGGTGGTTATCCTTACCTCATCGACTGAGGAGAAAGATATCAAAACCTGTTATCAACTTGGCGTTAATAGTTACATTTCAAAACCAGTTGAATTTGACAGTTTTCTCAGCACCATGAAAACATTGGGTATGTATTGGTTGTTGATGAATAGAGCACCGTAAACCATGAGTCATCCATATCGCATTTTGCACATACTTGAATTTGAAAACGAAGAATCCATAATTGCTCACGATTTGGATAGCGAGGGTTTTCTATTTAAATCCGTTTTTGCCGACTCAATAAACTCCTTCAAAAAAAAGATCAAAGAATTTAAGCCGCATCTGGTTATTAGTGATTATCGGTACAAGAACTTTGATGGTATTGCAGCAATTACTCAATCCAAAAAGACTTTTCCTGATATTGTCTTCTTTATCCTGACAGAAACGATCTCTGAATTCGATGCCATAGAATGCATACGAGCAGGTGTTTCCAATATTATTAATCAAGACCAGGTTTCAAGCATCCTGATGATCGTTCAGGAAGCTCAGAAATATCAACAAGCTCGTTTAGAAAAAAGACAAGTCGAAGAACAATTGGCAAGAGAAAGAGAAATTTTATCCATTTCACTGGCAAGTATTGGCGAGGCAATCGTAACCATAAACCCATCTGGAGAAATTGTATTATTCAACAATGCCGCCCAACAAATCACCGAGTATTCCGCGCTCGAAGCAGTTGGAAAACCCGCTCACGAGATTCTACGAATCCTGGATGAAAAAACCGCCAAGATACTTGATGATCCAATAAACCATCTCTTGGAAATTGACAAAGCTATCGACGTCAATACCCCTCCCCGCCGCCCGGTATTAATGACAAAAACTGAGAAAAAAATTCTCATTTCCGGGAAGATTACTCCCATCCGCATAGATCAGCAAAAAAATGCCGGTTATGTATTGGTTTTTGATGACGTAACTATAAAAGAGCAAATCGCTGCTCAATCAATGTTGTCATTAAAAATGGAATCCATCGGTCAATTGGCAGCTGGAATTGCACATGAAATCAATACACCCATCCAATATTTAGGCGACAACTTAAACTATATACAACATGCTCTAGACACTTATATCGAATCCGATCAAAAACTTACCAATTATTTGAATACCTTTTCTTCTACGAACCTTGAAGCAAAAGAGGTCTTGAACTTCAGAAACAGTCAGCGCATTGATCACTTAAATAAAGAAATTCCAAATGCAATTCTTGAGTCTTTTGAAGGGCTTGAAAGAGTGCGAAAAATTGTTATGGCAATACGTGAGTTTTCGCATCCATCGCAAAAAATCAAAGCTTATTCAGACATCAATAAAAGTGTTCAAACTACAGTAACCATCTCTCGAAATGAGTGGAAATACTTTGCCGACCTGGAGACTGATCTTGATCCAAATTTGCCTTTAGTGTTGTGTAGAATTGATGAACTCAATCAGGTTTTATTGAACATGATTGTCAATGCAGCTCATGCCATTCAAGAAAAACAAAAAGAAACCGATAAAGAAAAAGGCAAGATAACTATTAAAACCACTCGGGATCGCGATAAAGTAGTGATTGCCGTCATGGATACCGGTTGCGGTATTTCTGACAAAATTGTGGACCGTATTTTTGATCCCTTTTTTACAACCAAGGATGTTGGCAAAGGTACAGGACAGGGCTTATCTCTAGCTTATAATATAATTGTTAATCATCATCACGGAACTATTCATGTCTTCACAAAAGAAAATATTGGTACAACATTTACTATAGAGTTACCCATCGCCCAAACAGAGATAGAGGAAACCCGTGATTAATCAAAAAAGGCAAATAATATTCGTAGATGATGATGTTTTTGTTTTAAAAGGATATCAACGTGCATTGGAATCTTATGCCAATGCTTGGGATGTTTATTTTTGCACAACAGGCCAAGAAGCACTTACCATTATTAGCCGTCAACCGATAGATGCAATCATCACTGACTTACGCATGCCCGGCATGAGTGGGATCGAATTGCTCGAACAAGTGATTCAGTATTTTCCGTCAATAATTCGTATGATCATGTCTGGAAACGTAGAAGAACCTTCTGCATACAGAGCAGCAAGTCTCGCACACCAACTCATGGCAAAACCTTGTGACATTCAAACTATCTTTAGTGCCGTAGAAGATACATGCCATTTAAGAGATGCACTTTCTGATAAAAAACTAGTAAAAATCATCACCGGGTTGAAAAGCCTGCCCAGTGTTCCTACACTTTACGTCAGGCTTCTCAAGGAATTTGAACGGGAACAACCTACTTTGGCAAAAGTCGGCGAGATCATCAGCATGGATATTGCCATGACAGCCAAAATTTTACAATTGGTCAATTCAGCATTCTTCAGCATTCCTTACAAGGTTTCCAACTTGAACCAGGCTTTGTCCATTTTGGGACTGAACACGATCAAATCCCTTGTCTTGAGTGTGGGCGTGTTCTCAGAGTATCAATCCAGGCCTTCAAGCGCTTTTTCCATCGATGAATTATGGCAGCATAGCATCTTCGTTGGCAACCTTTCCAGAGCGATTGCTGTTTCTGCAAACCTCAGCCGGGCTGAACAGGATGAAGCTCAAATGGCCGGCATTTTGCATGACGTCGGCAAACTGATCCAAACAGATATTCCAGGCTTCTACCGCTTGCTCTCCATGAATACCAAGATTCCTGAAATTCAAATGGAATACCATTATATCGGCACCTCACATGCTGAAATTGGCGCCTACATGCTCAGTCTATGGGGATTACCCAGCACCGTAATTAAAGCGGTTGCTTTTCACCATAAACCAATCCCTCAAACTGCGTTTAAAATGGACGCTGTTTTTTCTGTTTATATCGCGAATCATTTATATTATGATGAGAGACCAATCACAAAAACCACTTTGTCCCTTCCCCCATTGGACATACAGCTTTTGGAGCAAATCAAGGCAACCCATATGTTGGAAGACTGGCGATATATGGCCAAGCGAATTTTTGCCGGTGAAAAACCTGATTGAACGAATTAATTGCAAGGAGGGAAATCCATGAAAGAGGTCATCTTTCTCGTTGATGATGAACCGAATGTTCTTTCCGCATTAACCCGCGAATTAAACTCATTTCAATACAATGATATTGTCACAGCTAAAGACGGTATCGAAGCGATTGAACTCTTACGAGTAACGCCCAATGTTGCCCTGATCATATCCGACTATCGCATGCCTGGTCTGGATGGTATATCCTTTCTATTGGAAGCCCAGGAAATTTGCCCGGATGCAACCCGCATGATCTTGTCAGGGGTTGCTGACCTTGAAATGGCCACCAATGCGATAAACCTTGGTCAAATTTTCCGTCTTTTACTTAAACCTTGTGCACCCGACAATTTTATTGCCTCGGTAAAAGCAGGCATTCGACAATACGAGCTTGTAACGAGTGAACGTGATCTTCTGCAAAACACTTTAAAAGGCAGCATAAAAATTTTAACCGATCTGTTATCGGCTATAAATCCCGAATCTTTTTTACAATCCAACCGCATCAGCGCGTTAACCCGCAGATTTGCGCAAACTCTGGGTCTGACAAATGCCTGGGAATTAGAATTGGCAGGGGCTCTATGCCGTATTGGCTGCGTGACTGTGCCGCCTGAGGTGTTGGAAACCTGGATGAAGGGTAAATACCTGGATGACAATCAACGCCATATGATGGATTCTGTGGGAAAAGTCGGGCATCACCTGTTGCGCAATATCCCGCGTCTTGAAAAAATCGCGGAAGGTATTCTATACCAATCGACTCCTTTTAAACCTGTAGTTAAAAAAGACAATGGTCCATCTGGAACCAGTATCCCCCTAATTGGCCGCATATTAAAAATAGTGATTGATTATGATCATTTTCTGGCTATGGATCAGAATGTAAAATCGGCACTTCAAAAACTTGTGAATCAGGCAAGTGAATATGACCTCGATTTATTGAAATCCTTCCGAGAGTTGGTTACGCAAGAAAACGCTATTGAAAATACCTCCACTTCGAAAAAAGAAACAGCTTTGTTTGAAGTTAGCATTGACGATGTAAAACCCGGCATGGTCATCATGGGCCATGTATTTGATAAAAAAGGCCGGCTACTAATTGGCAGCGGTACGGTAGTAACCGAGATAATCAAGTTAAGGCTCGCAAACTATAATAATATTTACGGGCTTGATCAACCATTAGTAGTACGAAAAGCTGATTTTTCATCATAGAATATTAAGAAATTATGAAGATTATCTTAAATTTTTCTGCGACCGCTTGACAAATTGTATGCAGAGTTGTATAAACAAGTAATTAATTTTGTAAGTCAGAAAAAAGGGTTTTTCGAGAAAAATCGAGAAAAAAAA
>PNNU01000056.1 GCA_013824385.1 Anaerolinea sp. | reverse complement strand
GGAAAGGCTGTAGACACACACCCTGCTCCGCTGAAAACCTGGGGGTATTCACACATTGCATACATTGAGATCAAACCGCCCATGCTCGATCCCATGATAAAAGTATTTTGCTGGTCAGGCATTGTCAGATAGTGTGCGTCGATATAAGGCTTAACTTCCTCAACAATGAAACGCAGGTAATCATCTGAGCAGAGATCGCCCTTTTCTTCGCGCTTCATGGAATGGACCAATGCGTGATAAGTCAGAGTATGAGGGAGTTTTTGAGGCATGTACTCAAGGGTGCGCTTATCCGTTGACCACATCCCCACCACGATCATTGGCCGGATTTTCGCTTCTGACATCAAGCGAGTTATGGTTTCATCCATCCCCCAATCGGTATAACTTATTTTTGATGTGGAAGGATCAAAGAGGTTCTGTCCGTCGTGCATGTAAAGGACTGCAAATCTTTGATCAATATTTTCATCGTATAGTGGAGGAGTCCAAATATCCACAATACGTGGGATGACATATTTTGAACTGAATGAATCCAATCGGTCAATTTTGCCAACAAGTCCAGGAAACGAAAAGGGTGTCATCGAGACTCTTGTTGGTAATGATCAAGCAAGTTTTTGGTGATCATGCAATTGGAAGTTGCTCTCTGAGCACACTTGTATCTGGCAGAAATTTGTCCCCGTTGGATCGATTCCTCAAGCGAACGCCCTTCCAATACACGGCTGGTTAAAAATCCAACGGCCAGTGCGTCGCCAGCTCCATTGGTATCCACGACAGGCAAATCCATATTGACCGGATGAAAGAACTGGACCCCCGAGTTTGTCCCCAACGCACAGCCTCGATCACCCATGCCTGAGACAATCACTAAAGCCGGATTCATGTTCAGGTAGGATTGAATCAATGGGGTTGGATCAGCATGATTTGCCGAAGAAAAGAAGAGAAAATCAGCGTATTTTACAAAATCCAGGCGATATGGGTCATCAACAGAGATCACGTCTTGAATATCACAGGCAATCATCGCTCCAACACTTTTCGCAATGGGCAACACTTCTCGCGCCCAATTGGGGATATTGAAATGCGCCAACCGTACGCCATTTAGAATAGTGGCAGCCGCTTCCAACGGGGCATGCATTTTCATATGACTTTTGCCATCATAGAAGTTTTTTCGCTGCCCATTGCGGTACATGAAATTTATGCTTCGACTGGTGCCTTGGGGATCAATGAAAAATCCGTCTGTGTTGATGCCTTCATTTTCGAACACGCTCTTTATATATTTACCGGAATAATCTGCACCCACACAGCCGATGAAGGATGTGGATGCTCCCAATCTGGCGTATCCGCGGCTGGCATAACCGCCAGCCTGGCCAAGTACATCAATATTTTCTGTAAAATTCGCTTCCACTGAAAAATCAATATCGTTGGATTGAAAGAAAACATTTGTGTCTATACCAACGTTTCCAACCACTACCACATCGAATTTAGTTAAAGACCTATCTCGTTCCATCATTTTAATTCCCCGGAAAAAACAGTGACAGCCTTGCCGCCCACGTAAGTGCGGTCTCCGCTCATACGAACATGCACGATTCCACCGCGGGCTGAGGCTTGATAGGCGGTCATGTAATTCTTGCCCAGTTTGCGCGACCAATAAGGGCCGAGGATGCAATGTGCAGATCCAGTGACAGGGTCTTCGTCAATTCCGATCCAGGGTGCGAAATAGCGTGAAACGAAATCAATGCCCGGGGTGTCTGATCGAGCGGTGACTGCCAAAGCCCTGCCCTTGCGCAGTTTCAATGCAGAGAAATCGGGTTTTAGACTGTGGATAGTGCGCTCATCAGAATATTCGAAGAGCCATTTTTCGCCGCTGATGCCCGTAAAATCGGGACGAGCTCCCACAGCATTGATAATCTCGTCCGAAATATCTGAAGGCACCAAAGGCGAGGAGGGGAAATCCATTTCAATGAGGCCGTCTTTGCGCGAGGCCGCCAGCCAGCCCGAGCGCGTGAAGAAGCGGATTGTTTCTTCGTCTTGCATCAGCCCGGTTTGCCAGAGGATATGCGCGGTAGCCAGGGTGGCGTGCCCGCATAAGTCAATTTCAACCTGCGGTGTGAACCACTGCAGGTGAAAGCCACCCTGCTGTGGGTGGACGAAGGCGGTTTCAGACAGGTTCATCTCACGCGCCACAGCCTGCATCCAGGCGGCTTCTTGCTGCTCTTCCAATACTACAACAGCCGCCGGGTTGCCTGCAAAAAGTTTGTCAGTAAAAGCGTCTACTTGAAATAAGGGAGTTGACATAATCCGCTCCTTTTAAGTCTATTCGCGAATTTCACCACCGTGGAAGCTTAGGCGGTAGATGACCTGTTTTTTGTAGGAGATGGCTTCTTCGCCTTCAAACGAGGTGAGTGTGCCCCTCCAGGAACAATGATACTCGAAATCGTCTTCAATATAAACTGATGGTCCGCGATATGGAGCATCTGCCGGAGCATTGAGGAGTGATGCTTTCAAAAAATGACTGAAACCATCTGGCACATGCTCAGTCAACATTTTGCCGTAATAATTCATCCCCCAAACCGCAGCACCTTTGTGCCAAACGGCCTCTTCTCCAATAAAATGGAAACCACCCAACCAGGAATCAATGTAGAGGTAAGGCTTTTCTTCATATTGCATGTCGTGCGATGCCGGGCGCGAGGTCTGGTCAGCCGGCTTGCCTGAAGCATAAGTGTTCTGCTTGGCGCGGATCAGGAATGAAACGAAATCTTTTGATAACATACGGCCCTCTTAGAAAGAAAATGAGTGATCGAAAACACAATAAACATTATAGGAAATATGTCCTAATTATATCATTTATGCTACAATTATGGGATGGATTTATTTGAACATGCGATGAATGAAAACCTTGCCAGTGAAGGTCCGCTGGCTGCGCGGCTGCGTCCGCGCACGCTGGATGAATTCGTCGGCCAGGAGCACATCATCGGCGAAGGCAAGCTGCTGCGCCGCGCCATTACCGCGGACCGGCTGTTTTCTTCGATCATTTTCACAGGTCCTCCAGGCACGGGCAAGACCACCCTGGCTCGTTTAATCGCAGCCCACACCCAGGCACATTTTGAGAGTCTCTCGGCAGTGCTGGCCGGTGTGGCTGAACTGCGCCGCGTGATCACCGAAGCCACCGACCGGCGCAAACTCTACCGCAGACGCACGATTCTGTTTGTGGATGAGGTGCACCGCTGGAATAAAGCCCAGCAAGACGCGCTGCTGCCGCATGTCGAAACCGGCATGATCACCCTGATCAGCGCCACCACCGAAAACCCTTACTTTGACGTCATCCCCGCGCTGGTCTCACGATCACGCATTTTTCTACTTGAAGCGCTCACTCCAGAGCACATGAACATCATCCTCACTCGTGCGCTGACAGACCAGGAAGTCGGCTACGGCAAGCGCATGATCCAATTTGACGATGACGCCCGCGAACACCTGATCCACATGGCAGGCGGGGATGCGCGCAACCTGCTCAACGCAATAGAACTGGCCGTGGAAAGCACGCCCCCAGAAGCGGACGGCAGCACCCACATCACCCTTGATGTGGCGCAGGAATCCATTCAACGGCGGGCACTGCTCTACGACCGCATGGGCGACGCACACTACGATACCATTTCGGCTTTCATTAAGTCTGTCCGCGGCTCGGACCCTGACGCGGCGCTCTACTGGCTGGCCAAGATGATCCTGGCCGGTGAGGATCCGCGTTTTATTTTGAGACGCTTGATCGTGCTGGCCGGAGAAGACATTGGTCTGGCGGACCCGCGCGGCATTCAGGTTGCCTCTGCGGCGGCGTATGCATACGAATATATCGGTATGCCCGAGGGCATTTATCCGATTGTGGAAGCGACGTTATTTCTGGCCACTGCGCCAAAATCCAACTCGGCGGGCGCCTTCTTTAAGGCCCGAGAAAGTATCGAAACCCAAGGCAGCGGGGATGTGCCCATTCATTTGATGGATAAAAACCGCGACGCCAAAGGGTTTGGCCACGGCAAGGGCTACCAGTATCCGCACATGTTTGAGGGCCACTTCATTCCTCAGCAGTATTTACCAACCAAGTTGCTGGGCACCCATTTCTACGAACCCTCCGACCAGGGGTATGAGGGTCAGATGTCCGAATGGCTGGCGCGTTGGCGCACTGCACAGGAACAAGCATTGGGGAAAGCACCCGATAAAGCTGGGCCGCCAAAATAAGGAGGGGTAATGGCAATTATCTATCTCGTAAGACATGGCAAAACTGATTTCATCGGCAAGAAATTATGCGGCAACCTGCCCGGAATTCATTTGAATGAAGAGGGGCGCGGTCAGGCTCAAAAAGCTGCGGATTATTTGAGTAGCTTCCCGATTAAAGCAATCTATTCCAGCCCGATGGAGAGAGCCTGTGAAACCGCGGCACCGCTGGCAAAAGCGCTTAACCTCGAAGTCATTCCGCAGGACTTTTTACGAGAAATCAATTTTGGAGATTTCCAAGGGATGGGTGATGAATTGTTTTCCAACCCCATCTGGCAGCAGTTTAATGAACATCCAGCAGATGTGCAATTTCCAAATGGAGACAACACGGCACAAGCACAATCCCGGGTATCTGCAGGTTTGGATGTATTAAGTCAAAAATATCAAACAGATGACCACATTGTGTGTTTTGCACACTGCGAAATATTACGCCTGGGTATTGCAGCAGGAATCAATCTTCCGCGAGAGTTCTTTCATCGAATAACCGTTGACCCTGCCAGCATTTCAATACTGGAATGGTCACCAGAACGCAAAAAACTGCGTTTATTGAATTTTCAGCCAACACACTAATCTATCAACAGTTATCAAATAGAAAAAAGGTAAGTTCGTAGGGTGCATCCCGTTTGGTGGGATGCACCTATATTATAAAAACCTTCATATCAATCAATCGGAAAACCCTGGATCCGCCCTTCATCCCCGCCAACCCAGTTAATATCATAGAGCCCTTCGTGTACGTATTTATGAAAACTTGACCATTTCCAATCTGCGGCCCGTTCGACCAAGCCATGTTTGATTGGATTGTAATGAATGTAATCCAAATGAGCTTCAAAATCGTCCTCGTCAAGGATAGTATGTTCCCAAAAACGCCGCTGCCAAATAGCAGCTTCGTGCCTTTTTATCCTCGACCTATTTCGTGGCTCTTCAATTCCAACTTCTTTCAGATAACGCACGGTAAACAGGTTTTTAATAACCCTCCAACGAATGGAATAATTGGAATCATCCGCGGGTAATTTCCATATGCAATGCAGATGGTCAGGCAGCAAGCACACAGCCAGGGTCTCAAATGGAAAACGCGCCTGAGCGATTTCGAAGGCGTCATGCAATATTTTTCGTGCGGATGGTGTCACCAAAAAAGGGCGCCGATGATATGTTACAACCGTGAAGAAATAGATTCCACCTTCCACTCTGAAACGATGGAAATTCGGCATAAATAAATTTTATATCAATTTAAGTTAATGGTGCATCCCATAAAGCGGGATGCACCCTACGAGTTGCTAACTGAACGTAAAAAGCTGCGATTATTGAATTTTCAACCCGCATAACCTGAGTACTTCATCAGATATTTAATTGCTTTATTAACTGCCATGGCACGGTGGCTGATCTGGTTCTTTTCAGGCATGGGTAAATCCGCCAGGGTTTTGCTGACCTGGGGAATCCAGAAGAGGCGGTCATAACCGAAGCCATACTCTCCGCTTTCGCGTGTGATGATCTCGCCCTGCACTTCACCGTCGAAAGATTGGGTGGGCATGCCAGGGGCAGCGACGGCCACCACACACACGAACCGCGCCAGCCATGGTGCCTGTTTATCGGCCAACTCAGTCAGCAGTTTGGCGCGCCTATCCGCGTCGGTGGCGCCGGGGGTGGGTACATAGCGCGCAGAATGCAGCCCGGGGCGGCTATCAAGCGCCATTACCTCCAGGCCGGTATCATCCGCCAGGGTCAGAAGACCTGAAAGACGGCAGAGAGTTTCCGCTTTAAGTATCGCGTTTTCGGCATAGGTGGAACCGGTTTCGTCAACATCCTGGTCAATGCCAAGGTCCGCCGGAAAACACAGTTCGATTGGAAGACCTTCAAACAAAGCGGATATCTCTTTTTTCTTGCCGTCGTTATTCGTTGCTATGAGTAGTTTCATTGTTTTTTAACCTTAATTTTTATGAATAATATCATAAAAAATTGACTTCGAGAATTCGGTATGCTATAATCTGAACGTTGAAATTATATCCCTGTAAACGGCCGACACCTTGACTATTCAACGTTACCCATTACGCATTAATGTAGGTTACTTTCACAACTTACCGGTTGGAAGTTATCGAGACATCCATTTTGAGTTCGCCGAAGTCCATTTACCACCCGATCTTGATCTAAAACAGTTTTCAGGTCTCGTTCACATTTCACGGACGCCACAAGGGTTGTTATTTGAGGGCAAATTTGAAGCCATTGCCCCAACTGAATGCGTACGTTGTCTTGAACCATTTGATCTTCAACTTTTTACCGAGTTTGATGAGGTATACGCATATAAATCAGGGTCGTTTACTGAATCTGGATTATATGTACCTGAAGATGGCAATATAGATTTGAGTCCGGTCATTCGCGAGTACTTGTTGGTCGAAAGTCCGATCAAACCAATTTGCAAACCGGAATGCCAGGGGTTATGTATCGAATGCGGCGAAAACCTTAATTTTTCCACCTGCGAACACCAGGCACGAATTGTAATGGATACCGAGTAATAAAAATTACGTCCAAACAGCAGCGGGGTAACCGCCACTGATACCAAAAAGAATAAAACAGAGGAGTTGTATTGGCTAATCCTGGAAGGCGTGTGCGCAGCACCGAAATCCTGAATATGCTGTTAGAAAAAGCAGACATTCAGGGTTACCTGACCACCGAGGATCTGATGGAATTTTATCCGGACGTCACCAAAGATGCGGAAAGAATTGAATCAGTGATGGTGGCTCTGCGCCGGCACGGGGTGGAAATTCTCGATACAGACCTCGAATTGGATATGTCCGAGATTGACCCATCCATGCCAACCTCTGACATGGACACCTATAACAACCTGGATAACATTTCTTCAGACGACACGATCGGCCTTTACCTCAAAGAGATGTCTCGGGTTCCTTTGTTGAACCTCAACGAAGAAACCGAGATCGCCCGCCGCGTCGAAGACGGACGCGCCAGTAAAAAAGAGCTGGATCGTTCCAACGGAAGCTGCCCGCCGGACCGCAAATTACTATTACAAAGCCTGATTGAAGATGGCATTCTTGCCCGCGAACACCTGATCAAAGCCAACACCAGGCTGGTGGTCAGCGTGGCCAAACGCTATGTCGGCCGCGGTGTGCCCTTCCTTGACCTGATCCAGGAAGGTAACCTGGGATTAATGAAAGCGGTTGAGAAATTCGATTACCACCGTGGATTCCGCTTCTCAACGTATGCCACCTGGTGGATCAGACAAACCATCACCCGCTCCATCGCAGACCAGGGACGCACCATCCGCGTGCCGGTACACATGGTGGATCGCATCCGCCAGCTTTACAAAGTTACACACGAAATGGAACAAATACTTGGCAGAATTCCAAATTCAGCGGAACTGGCCGACAAACTGGATTTGCCGATAGACAAGATCGAATGGATGCTGCAGGTATCGTGGCTGCCACTTTCGTTGGAAAGCCCGATCAATGACGATGAAGAAGATTCAGAGTTGGGCCAATTCGTCGAGGATCAGTTCACCCCATCACCCATGGACAGCACCTACGCCAAACTGCTGCGCGAAAAGATTGAAGAAGTGCTCGATACCCTGCCCCCGCGTGAAGCGCGCATTTTGCGCCTGCGTTTTGGCCTTGAAAACGGGCATAACTACACATTGGAAGAAGTGGGCGAGAAATTCGGTCTGACCCGCGAACGCATAAGGCAGATCGAAAGCAAAGCATTAAGACGGCTGCGTCATCCGCGCCGGTCGAGACAGTTGAGAGAGTATTTATAAAGAGGCGCAGTAGGTCAATAATTCTACGCCTCTTTATTTTTTAAAAAATTTCACCATAATCCTGCTGGAAGATTTTTTTGTAAAAACCCGGAATCTGGTTTTTTAGATACCCGATGTCTAGGGTTATCGTGATGCAGATCAATCAACAATAATTTTTAATAAATCAACCTTCAGAAACCGGGAATTTCAAGTGAAAAATCCCGGTTATTTAAGTAGATTAGTTTTTACCCGCTTCCATTTCACGCTCCCACTGAGCGACTGCCTCGCGGATGAGCTGCTGCACGTCTGGATAGGGGATGGCGTCAATGCCGTCAAATTTCTCCAGACCGATCCACACATCCACACCGTGGTGGTCGTTCTCGATTAGCTTTATGCCCTTTTCTTTAATCGGGCTATCCACCAACCTTTTTTCAATTATCAGGCTGATCTGGCCGGCGATGGTTTTAGGCCGATCTTCAACCGGCAGAATGGGAGAGTTCGCGGTCTCTTTGGATTTCAAAGCTTCCTGCACCGACCAATCCAGTAATGGCTTGATTGGAGGCCGATCGGAAGCATCGCTGGATTGTTCGCCCATAACTGGTGAAAAGTTTGGATCGGTTTTCACTTCAATCCCCTTGCCTGCCCATGTGGACCAAAGCACCAGCAGTTTGTTAACCCTCGTCTTCTGATCGGGAGAAAGGGTCAAAAAGTCTTTGTAATACCCGCCGTCCAATTGAGTAACGATCTTTTTGCCACTTGGGCTGTACCACAGGCGTACTACCTCGGCAAAGCCATCTTTCACCAACTCTTGAGGCGGCTGATCGGCCTCAGCCGATTTGGATTCTCGTGATGAAAACAGGCTTGAAACCAGCAGCCCTACCAACAAACCAATTACCATGGCTAATACCAGAAAGATAGGTGTAATTTCAACCGGCATGGTTACCTCTAGTGTGGTTCAATTAAATAAGAATACAAATGAATACTTCTAAATAATACATGATTCCCCACAATTTGTTACCCAATAAATCTGTTAAGCTTTCAGAGGCTGGCAACGTGGACAAAAATGTGTACCCCGCTGCCCCAGGGTAATCCGTTCAATGAGTGTTCCGCAGCGGTGGCAAGCCTCTCCGTCACGCTGATAAACATTAAAGTGGTTCTGAAAATCACCTCCACGATAAACCCAATCGATGCTGGCGCCATTGCGTTTGATACCTTCCAGCAGCACCTCTCTGATGGCATTTAAGAGAGCAGCGGCTTTTCCAGTGTTGATCAAACAGGCTGGTGTACATGGATGAATGCCGGCGATAAACAAAGCTTCATCGGTGTAAATATTGCCCAACCCGGCAAGGAAAGTCTGATCTAACAACAACGGCTTGATCTGGCGTTTGCTGTGGCTGAGTTTCTCAATGAATATTTCTATTGTCAGTGACTCTTCGAGAGGTTCCAGACCCAATTTTCCAAATACAGTCTGCGGATCATCCACTAACCAGACCCGGCCAAATTTGCGTGTATCGTTAAACGCCAACCGGCTGCCGTCATCAAAATCCAGCAAAACACGGTCATGCTTATTATTGCGGTTGATTTCACCTGTCTCAACAAAAATATCACCGCTCATTCGCAGGTGAATCAAAAGCGACTGGCTAGTGAGTCGGATGATGATGAATTTGCCCCTTCGATCCACCGCGAGGACTTGCTGCCCATTTATTTTTTCATGAAACTCAACAGGTAAAGGAACAGCCAGGCTGCGCTGCCACAACACCTGGCTGTTGATAATAGTTTTTCCTACAATATTGTTGGCAGCCCTTAAGCCGCGAACAATGGTTTCTACTTCAGGGAGTTCGGGCACAACACTCCAGATCGATTATTCGTTGAAAAGTTCACCCACGCTGCGGCCTTCATTGGCGCGTTGGATCACTTCTCCGAGCAGGGGTGCGATGGAGAGGATGGTCAGGCGTCCGTTGAACAGAGCCAACTTGGCGGGAGGTACCGGAATGGTATCGGTAGTGATAAATTCAGTGACGGGCAGGGCGGCCAAACGATTGGCACAATCGCTTGACAACACCGGGTGAACAAAGACCACATAAATATTTGCCGCGCCATTATCCCGCGATAGATTGACTGCTTGAGAGATGGAACCACCGGTATCGACTTCATCATCCACGATGATCACATCACGACCTTTGACGTCGCCGATGAGGGTCAGCGCCTGGGCTTTGGAATCATTGCCACTGCGACGTTTTTCAATGAAAGCCAGGGGAACATCAAGAGAAACGGCAAAGTTGCGTGCTTTTTTTGCGAAACCAAGGTCGGCGGTCACCACTACAGGTTTTGTCATGTGATCGCGTTTGGCTTTGAGATAGTCAATCAGTGTGTAAAAAGCGGTCAATACATCCCCGGGGATGGAGAAAAAGCCCTGGATTTGACCGGCATGCAGATCCATGAACATGTAGCGGTCTGCACCTGCGACCTCGATCATATCGGCGACCAAACGGGCGGTGATGGGGATGCGGGGCTGATCTTTCTTGTCAGAACGGGCATAACACAGGTAAGGCACCACCGCGGTGACACGTGCGGCAGAATCCAGGCGCAGGGTCTGCAGCATGATCAACAGTTCCATCAGGTTGCGATGCACCGGCACTGAGGTGGTTTGTATCACATAGCAATCCTGTCCACGCACACTGGAATGCAACTGAACAAAAAGGTTGTCATTGGGGAACTGGATAATATCCCGTTCGCACAACGGCAGATCCATATGGGTAGCTACACGAGTCGCCAACTCCGGGCACGATGTGCCGGCGTACAACTTGATATCCCCATATTTCATGCGATCATACCGCGTCGAATGTGTAATTGGCATTTCTTTATTCTCCTTTGTGGCTCAGCAGCCCTTCCACTCAGAGTGGAGCACGCTCATTACCAGAACATTATAATATCGGCCGTTCTTATATATAGCTTCTCTTAAGGTTCCTTCATGCACAAAACCTGCTGCTTTATATGAAGCAATACCGCGCAGATTATTCTCAAAAACAAACAAAAAGATACGGTTCAGGTTCAAATCTTCAAAACCATGCTGTAGTGTCAAGAAGGTTGCTTCCCGACCCAAGCCCTGGTTCCAGTAGCTTTTCTCACCAATGAAAATGCCAAATTCTGCTTCACGCGTGACAGGTTCAATATTGTGCAGTCCGGTATTGCCGATATGCACCCAGTCTGCACCCACTTGAGCTTCAATAGCCAGAACCTGACCGCTGGTGGGGGGAATGGAAAGTTGCGAATCAAACCACTTCTCTTCCATGGCTTGTGACATGGGCGAGTTTTGAAGCAAAAATTCTGTGACATCTCGGTCATTCAGCCAGCGCACACAATTAGGCAGGTCTTCTCTTTCGAGAGCGCGTAAGCGAACTTTCTTTCCAATCAGCATGGTGCCTCCTAAAACGAATTAGGGGATTAAACGGGTAGGTCCGCGGAAGAGATACACCGATTCGCGGATGTTGCCCACATTCAACATGACCATCATCAAACGAGCCAGGCCGAGACCGAAACCGCCATGCGGCGGACAGCCGTAGCGGAAGAAATCAAGATAGAACTGAATCGGCTCAAAATGCAGACCCTTTTCAGTGGCTTGTTTCTGCAGCACTTCGACGCGGTGTTCACGTTGGGCGCCGGTGGTGATCTCAAGTCCGCAGGCGATCAAGTCAAAACTGCGGGTGAGGGTTTGGTCTTCTGGTTTCCGCATGTGATAGAACGGACGCACTCCAATGGGCCAATCAGTCAAAAAGACAAAGTCGTGATTATACTTTTCCTTGACATAGGCAGCTATTTCGCGCTCGCCGGCGGGATCAATGTCACCTTTTTTATCGGTCTGCACCCATCCGCGGCTCTTCAAAATCTCAACGGCTTCCTTCATGGGGATACGCGGGAAAGGAAGGGTGGGAACGACCAAATCAACTCCGAAATGTTCCTTGATGGCGTCTCCAAATTGGTCTTTAACTCGAGTGTAAACATAGTTTAACCACTGTTCTTCAGAAGCCATCACGTCTTCGTGGCTGTCGATCCACGACATTTCCATATCCACACCAGTGAACTCAGTCATGTGGCGTGAA
>PNNU01000055.1 GCA_013824385.1 Anaerolinea sp. | reverse complement strand
AAACCGGATTCCTGTAATTTGGTGAGCAGGCTTGTTTGATCGGTCTCTGAGAGGTTTGTAAGATCAAACTGACTCAGGATCTCTTGCAGACTCTGCAGCGCTGAAAGATTGATGGAGGTACTTGAAGACGAACTCTGCGGCGGTGGTGGCGGCATGTTACCGTCTCCAATCCCTTTGGAACGAAGGTCTTCGGCATCAAATCCGGCGGCTTCAATGGCCTCTTTCATCCCTTTGGCGGGAGTGATGCCGGCATCTTTAAACGCCTGAAAAATCGCCTTGGCATCATCAGTAGAGACACTCTCAGCATCATACTGCGACAGAATATCAGAAATTGTTTGGGCCTGATCTGACGTCAGCTCCTTCATCTTGGGCATCATCCCTCCGCCCATTACCGACCCCATCCCTTGAATTGAACTAACCATGGTTCCCTTCCTTTCCTAAATAAATGAATAGATTTACGAACAGTTGCAGTGTAGCCAGTGAATATGCAGAAAATATGCAGACCGGCTAAATAATTTATAAAGGAATGATAAATATTTTTTGCAACCAATTTTTACGGAAGATGAATGAAATGTGCAGAAAGTGTGCATTTCTTATAAAGATTTTTGAATACCGGTTTTGAGATAACCACTAAAAATAATACTTTTGGAATTCGCTAATTGTTTTATATCTCAATATTTCCGATATTATTGTAGAATGGGTAATCAAGTTATATCGGGGAGGTATATATGACGATTTCACTTTTGATTGAAGGAAAAGTTCTAGGTAAAAAACAGCCTTTGTTTTCTGATTGGCGGATAGATCTTCCGCCTTTACGAGAACAGGACGGAGATCATCGCAAACTTCGAGACTTAATCACCAGTATTGTGATTGAAGAAGTAAAAGGCTTTGAACTTCGACAAGAGAAACGCAAATTAACCCAAGTTCTTTCTACGCAGGAAATTAACCAGGGTGTGGCAAGTGGGAAAATAGATTCTGGGGGACGAGATCTAATTCAAAATATCGAAATCGAAGGGGCTGTATCTGAGGCACTTCAAGCGTTTGAAGATGGTCTATATTTCGTCTTCATTGATGACGTACAGTATACAAACCTGGATAGTGAAATCTATCTACAAAAAGATAATAAATTGGTATTTTTACGACTTGTTGCAATGGTGGGGGGATAACAAATATGCTTACTCCTGAACAGATTGCTACACAACTTGCACAATTTAAAGATAACAAAGGACCACAAGATAGAATAAGGCGTGTCAAATCACTGCCATCACCATTGCAAAAAATTGGCCTTTTTTTATCAGAAAAAAAGTCTTATTGGAGTATGACCGAAAAAGAAAAAATTCGGTACTTTGAAAGAGGAGAAGAAATCAAAACGCTTTTAACCAAACTTGATTTTTCTCAAAGAAAACAATTATTTGAAGCCCTTTTTCCAAACTTTGCTGATCAAGCTTTGGCAACATGGAACCTGATCAATCTACTGCCATATACGAGTGGTCTAAATCGGCGGCCATTTCGAATCACTCATCAAACACCTATTAATAGAATCTATTATTGGCTTAAACGACTAATCTCGATGACTGAAGACTACCTTTATCAAGACGTAGAATGGTTTGCAGCTTGGTCCCCATACATCCTTTATTCAGACTCCAATTGTCTTGGCTTATTATTCGCAGGTGCAATTTCTGTGGATGGAGAAATTGGTCACAAGGTATATGACATATTAGTGGCTTCAGCAGAAGGAACTCATGAGATTGGCCGGATGGGACGTCATGTGGTCACTGGTCTTTTGTGCTCCACGCGTAAAGATGGATGGAAATATATTGAACAGTTATTGTTAGCCGCTCAAAGAGAAGAGGGACTTCGACAGGTCATTCTCGAAAGTGTTGATGAATCTCAATGTGACGCCTTTAAGGGTATTTTGCGATTAATTCTGGATCAGAACCTTTCACGCTTCAGTGCAACCATCAGATCTTTTGCTGTGTGGTTTGGTCTACCCTTTGATGAAATTAATCAAAAATATGTCAATGATACTTTAGCAAAAGTTCTGAGCTTTCTTGATTCTTCTGAATTATGCAATCAAGCAATTCGCAACGGTACTGATGAAGAAATATATTTTGCATTGTGGACAATTGCTTTTGTAGATGCTCAGAAAGCCCTTCCGATAGCTCTGGATCTCGCACAAGAAACCAATCCAAATCACCGGTTTGTCGCAACATTTTTCTTAACCCAGATGGATCTGGAAAAATCGGTATATGCTTTAATCCAATTAATCAAAGATGAAGACTTGCGCATTTGTGCCTGTGCACTCACAGGATTCAATGATTTACATTCCCTTTACAGCCCTTTGATTGAATCTGATCTATTTGAGAATTTAGAGTCTCTGTTTTTGCGATTGGAACATGAAAAACCGAACCCCAAACCATTGGTTTGGAATGGCTTAAAAATAGAGTTGAACCAAAAGATAGTTGCGAGTTTGATTTTAAAATGTTTAGGATCACGCTCTCCCAATCGATTGATTCGTTATATACCACAAATGGATTCATATAACCGTTCACTAATGGTAGGGTTATTAGATGATTTCGCAAAAAAAGATGAAGAAGCAAGACACGTTCTTTGTTCTCTGGCTGGAGATCAAAGTCCGATGGTCCGGGAATCTGCTATAAAAGCATTAAGAAGTTATATACTTGCTGAGTCTGAAATAACACAAATGGAATCTTTACTCACTAGAAAATCCGCTGATTTACGTCGGGCGGTAATTCAACTTTTGTACGGGGTTTCAGACAAGGCGTTGATGGGCTGTATCTCGCGTCTACTTTTATATAAAAATGAAAATCAGCGATTGGCAGGGTTGGAACTTATTCAAGAATGTAAGAAAAGTAATAGATGCACAAAAGAGTGTTCTGAGATTACCAATTTATTAAATGAAAAAACCAATCTCTCAAAAGATGAAAACCGTTGGGTTGAGAATATTTCTGATATAAGTCTAAGCCAGTATAAATTAAGTAATGCCTTTGGATTGATAAACCCTAAAAATCAAACAAAACCTTCGAAGCCAAGTTTATCGTTCAGTCAAAAAGTAAAAATTAGAAAGGTTAAACTTGGCTCTTCAGCCGCTATCGAATGCTTAAAATCTTTGCATCAATTGATCACTCTGCATCAAAACGAATTGATTGAAGTTGAAGTATATAACGGTTCAAAAACAGATTTATTAACTAATCTCAGCAATCAATTTCCATCGCCAGATCCAAACAGTAAATTTGAACAAGATACTGCCCGATTGCCTCTGAAAGAAGTTTGGGGAAATTGGTGGTTCAACAGAAATAAACAATGCAAGGATGCTGATGGACTTGAATTGATTCGTGCGTTGGCGATTCTTCAATTGGTTACCTATCAGTATGGGTTTGGCATGAAACGTACCGCCAAGATTACAAGTGACCTTCGGATATTTTTTGGTATTAATGGTGACATTCCATTGGATTACGATAAAACAATGGGATCCATTCTTCAATGGTTAATCCTGCTTCATCCTGTTCATAGTGAAACTGATTTCATTCTAGATGCAGTGGATGCATCGCTTTCTAAGATTCCGCTGTTTGAAGTATTAGATGAGAAAAAACAATTTGAGAGAAAAGTAAGAACGCTTTCGCAACAAAAATTAGTTTATATCCAAATTGCCCACTGGCACAGGGCATTTAATCTAAAGAAATGGGAACCCCAACATCACAACCGTCTCTGGGCTTGGGTTCGATGGCTTCAGGAACCTTCTCCAGGAAAGACCAGATTGAATAGTTTTAGGAATTTTTCTTATTTTGGTAATCTTCATAAGGATTATTCTCAAATTAAGGATGTTCTATATACAATAACGACAAATTCCGCAAGCCGCGATGATCTTTACTCTTTCTTCTTTGAGAGACAAGAGTATCAATCTACCCATTATCATTGGATTCATGAATTTTCTGGAAAGAAACCTCACCCATTATTCCAACAATTTCCTTTTCTGCAAGAAATGATTGAAACCGTTCGGAATCGCATACTGGCGATTGAAATCAAGCGGGGCGATCTACCGACTGAAGCATCAGCCGTTTGTTTATCGCTCAAATCAGTGCCGGGAATGAAGGTACTGTTTGAATTACTGACTGCATTGGGAAAATTGAGATTTAATCGAGGGTGGTCTTTTGGATTGGATCGCGCTGGTGTATTGAGCCATTTGATCAGAAGGTGCTATCCTCTACCAAATGAAAACGTAACTGATTTCATAGAACTAGTAAAACAAATGCAAATCTCAGAATCCAGATTGATTGAACTGGCTGTTTACGCCCCACAATGGGCACCGTTCGTTGAAAAAACATTGAATTGGCCAAAATTAAAAGAAAGTGTTTTTTGGCTTTATGCCCACACTAAAGACAGACAGTGGACTGTTGAACAAGAGTTTCGAGAAGAATGGACAGCCCAAATTAGTGAATTTACACCTTTAACAGCGGACCAACTTTTAGATGGGGCTGTTGATGTGGCTTGGTTCCAAAGTTTATATAAAGAATTGGGCAACCAACACTGGGAAACACTTTATAAAGCCGCGGAATTTGCTTCAGGCGGTTCTGGTCATACGCGTGCCCGGATTTTTGCAGACGCCATGACAGGTAAACTCACAACTCAAGAAATAATAAATCGAATTATTGAAAAAAGGCATCAAGACTCTGTCAGAGCGTTAGGCCTTGTTCCTTTAGATGATTTACAAGATAAGAAAAATCAAATCCTTGACCGATATCAGGTATTACAAGAGTTTCTCCGGACCAGTAAACAATTTGGTTCTCAACGTAAAGCGAGTGAAAGCCTCGCGGTTGAAATTGGTATGGTAAATCTTGCTCGCAGTGCCGGCTATCCAGATCCGCAGCGTTTGGAATGGGCAATGGAAATTGAAGAAATAAAAGATTTGGCAGACGGACCAATTAATGTGCAAATTGATAAAACAAAGGTTACATTGCAGATCAATAACTTGGGTGAACCAGAAATAAATGCATTAAAAGGTTCAACCACACTCAGTAGTATTCCATCAAATATTAGAAATGAAGCCCGTGTTAAGAAACTTTATGAGCGGAAACAGCAATTATCTCGTCAAGTCAGCCGAATGCGTCAATCACTTGAAAGATCCATGTGCCAGGGTGATTTTTTCATTGGAACCGAGATTCGGAATTTATTTTCACACCCGATGCTGCGTGAAATGGTGGGACAATTGGTATTTAGCTCCGCCGATGGGATGGGTTATCCCATAAATAACGGTACAGCCTTACTCCACCATACCGGTAAACTTTTGCCAATCAAATCTGAAGATTGTTTGAAAATTGCACATCCAATTGACTTGTTAAAAAGCAAAGAATGGCATGAATGGCAGCGTGAGTGTTTTCTCGCAGAACGTATCCAACCGTTTAAACAAGTTTTCCGTGAGTTATATGTTCTTACTCAAACAGAGATTACCGAAGGCAACCAATCCCGTCGATATGCCGGTCAACAAATAAATCCACGCCAGGCACTGGCACTATTTGGACATCGCGGCTGGATTGCCAATCCTGAAGAGGGCGTTCAAAAAACATTTCATTCTGCAGAAATCTCCGTACATGTTAATTTCTTGCAAGGTGCATTCACTCCAATTGAAGTTGAAGGGTTGACCCTTGAAAGTGTCTATTTTACCAATCGCGGCAATTGGACTCCTCTAGCTCTAGAAACAATTCCAGATAGATTATTTAGTGAAGTAATGCGTGATCTTGATTTGGTAGTAAGCGTAGCTCACGCAAGTGGTGTAGATCCTGAATCTTCAGCATCATCAATTGACGCCAGATTAACATTAATCAAGGAAACCTGCCATCTATTGAAGATCGAAAATGTTAACCCTAATGGCAATTTTGTCGTGATCAATGGAAAACTGGCTACCTATAATGTGCATCTAGGAAGTGGAGTTGTTCATAAACAGCCTGGTGGAGCGTTATGTATCATTCCTGTCCATTCACAACATCGAGGAAGACTATTTCTTCCTTTTGTTGATAATGACCCAAAAACAGCAGAAATAATTTCAAAAGTGATTTTGCTAGCTCAAGATAATCAAATCAAAGATCCTTCGATCTTGGAACAAATCTTGTAAAACATATTGAATTAGCTTTCAGGTTTTTTAACTAGTAATATGGTAGCACTATTTGAAAACATAAGACTATCCTAGCGGAAAAATGGACCCTAAAATCAAAGCCCTCATCGATCATTTTCACTTCACCCCACTGCCCACGGAGGGCACGCTTTTTGCCAGCACATGGCGCTCTACCCAGGAATTTGCCGACGGCAGCCCGGTGGGTACTGCCATGATCGGCATGTACTGCAGCGATCCATTGAGCCAATCATTCTTTCACCGCCTGCCAGTGGACGAGACCTGGCACTTTTACGGCGGAGATCCTCTGCGTCTGGTACTATTGGCGCCAGATGGCAGCAGCTGTGAAGTGGTTATGGGAAGTGATCCACTCAAGGGACATCATGTTCAATTTGTAGTGCAAGCGGGCGTTTGGCAAGCCGGCCAGATTGTGGATGGTGGCAGTTACGCCTTGTTTGGCTGTACTCTTGCGCCCGGTTTCACCGGCAGCATGTATGAGGGGGGTGTTCGCAAAGTGCTATTGAAAAACTACCCAGATCGAAAAGAAGACATTTTGAGATTGACCGCGAATAACTCTGAACCACGGATGCCTGAAGGATTTGCCAGTTAGTTCACATTTTTTAGGCACCTTAATCCGCTTTCGGTGTTAAGTATTGCAGTGCAATCATCTATTCAAATCAAAATAATTAAAAGGTTGAAAAATGACCGTAGAAATCCGTGAAGTTCAAAACCACCGCCAATTGCGCCACTTTATCCGTTTTCCATTAGCAATATATAAAAACAACCGTTATTACGTCCCCAGCCTGTATATGGATGAAATGAATACGCTGCGCAGCGACAAGAATCCCGCCTTCGCTGAAGCAAAAGCCAGGTATTTTTTGGCATATCGCGACGGCAAGATTGTTGGCAGGGTGGCCGGCATTCTTGTGCCAAAACACGAACTCAAATGGGGCGACAAATATATGCGCTTCGGCTGGCTCGATTTCATTGACGATGCGGAAGTTTCTACAGCGTTGATCGGTGAGGTGGAAAAATGGGCTAAAGAGCTGGGTATGAACGGCCTGCACGGTCCGCTGGGTTTCACCGACCTTGATCGTGAAGGCATGTTGATAGACGGATTTGACGAAGTGGCCACACTGGCGACTTTATACAACTATCCCTACTACCAGAGTCATATTGAAGCAATGGGCTATGCCAAAGACGTGGATTGGTTGGAGTATGAGATCAAGCTCTCTGGCGAACACATGGGTCAGATTCGCAAGACGGCTGACCTTGTGGCCAAAAAGTACAATCTGCACCTATTAAAAGGAAACAAGAAAGACCTGCTGCGATATGCAACCCAACTTTTTGAAGTGATTGATGAAGCCTATCGCAATCTCTACGGGACGGTTCCGCTCAGCAAGGAGCAGGTACGGGGTTACATTAACAGCTACTTTGGTTTCGCCATCCCTGAATTTATCCCCATCGTATTGGATGAGAATGATAAGGTGGTAGCGTTCGGCATCACCTTCCCATCATTTTCAGAAGCACTGCAAAAAAGCCACGGCGATATTTTGCCTTTAGGCTTTATCCACTTTTTGCGCGCGATGAAGAAAAACAAAGTCGCTGACCTTTACCTTGTGGGCATCAGAGATGCTTACCGCGGTATGGGCGTGAATAGCATGTTAATGGTGCAGATCTATGATGCCTTCGTCAGCCATGGCATCAGCATTGTGGAAGGCAATCCCAACCTTGAGGATAACATTGCCGTCCAAACCATGTGGAAATTTTTCGAAAACCGGGTACGCAAACGCCGGCGCTGCTTCGTTAAACATTTGTAAAATCTCTAATGTTTTTGTCAGTTTTTGTCGAATGTTCGGTATGGAAAGTTTCCATACCGATTTTTTATAAAGAATATAGATCAAGGCTATCTAATTTATACCTATATTTAATAGGGTTTATTCAGGACATTAATATCAGATTACAGGTAAGCTAAAAATCAGGAGCACAATTATGATTACTAAAACCTTGAATAAGCCATTAAACGGTGTTGAAATAGAAACCGTTGAAAAGAATAAACTGCCGGTAAGTGATTATGAGTTTCATGAGTTAATAATAAAACTACGGGCAGATGTTGATCAAGCCAAAACTGTATTGGTTCATTTTGATCATATACAAGGTGAATCAGAGTATGACCGTGAACAGATCTTTTCTAATTTGCTTAAAGCAGCATTTTATTTTGGGCCAAAAATAGAAAAAGTCGACTTTCATCGGCAAGATTTCTAGTTTTTTCACAGATCCTTCATTTTTCTTGAGTTGGTCCGTTTTGATCAGGAACTTTTTCGACACCAAATTTTATTGCAAGGTTGGCGATTTTTCGCGATCCGAACCTTCTGGAATATACGTGTGTAAATTCAGCTCCCAAAAGAAAGACAATGGTTGAGAAATAAACCCAAATTAGCAAAACAATCAGTGAACCAGCCGCACCGTAGGCGGATCCCGTGTTGCTCATATTGAGGAATATTCCAATTCCAAATTTCCCAATCATGAACAACAAACCTGTCACACTAGCACCCAACCAGACATCCGTCCAAGAGGTTTCTTTATCTGGAATCACCCGGTAGATGATGGCAATCAGTATGGTTACTGTTATGAAAAATACGAGAAAATTGATCAAATCCAAAAGAAAGACGTTCTGAATGACTCCTTTCGCACCGCTAATAAATTCTGAAAGCAAAACGCTGAGGACTAACACAAGCAAGAAAAGTAATCCGATGCCCAGGATTAGTAGAAAAGAGAGGAATCGATTTTTCACCGTTTTTATCCAACTAAGATCCTGTTTTTTTGGCACCCTCCAGATCTTGTTTAACGCATATTGGATCTGATAAAAAATACCGGATGCTCCCCCAATTAGGACTATTATACTGAATATCGAAGCTAGAGGACCCTCATACTGTTTTTGTGTGTTGTTCAAGATCGATTTTACAAATTCCCCGGTTTGAACGCCAATAAGGTTGCCGACTTGAGATACTAATTGGTTTTTGGCTGTTTCAGTATCAAAAATATTGCCTGTGATGGTAAGCGCGATAAAAAGTAAAGGGGGAATTGAGAAAATTGTGTAGAAAGCAATAGCTGCAGAAAGTTGGACGGCGTTGTCATCTGACCAAGCCTGAAAAGATGCGCGCACAACAGCCCAAAACGTTTTTAGTTTATGCATAGAATAAACTTTTTTTCTGAATGAAGCCTATAAAAAACTCTCATAATAATAGAGTATCAAGTTACCTCTGAAAAAAACCTGAATCCATGCATAATTTTCTCGGTCTTTTTATGAAATTTACTCACCTAAACAATGCTAGAATTAGTGATTGAAAAATATGAGAAATTGAATTACTTTATAACTCATTCCATTTTGAAGAAGACCAGGAAAAAATTATGAATCAAAAGAGAAACCTTACCGTTTTATCGCTTGCATCAATAATGCTAATCATTAGTTTGGCACTGGCAGGGTGCGGTCCCGCTAATGTCACTCCAACCACTGAATCGGCAGCTCCAGAAGCTGCCGAATCCACTACCGCCGAAGTCACTGCCGCCCCCGCAGCCACCGAACCTCCGCCTGCCGCATCGGGCGACTGCCTGGTTGGAAATTGGAAGATGACTAATTTTGAGACTTATATGGATTCTGTCAAACAAAACATAACTGAGAATACCGAGAATGACGTTATTTTTACAAGCGGAGATTTTTCAGGCTCAGCCACATTTGCTTTCAACCCTGACCATACCAGTTCTCTAACCACTGATAACTTCACCCAGAGTTTCACAATGACAATGTCCGCTTCTGATTCGCCCATTGAAATTCCCATCACCCTGATCATCAATGGCGTATCCACCGCGGATTACACTGTTGAAGGCGATACAATTACCTTCAGCAATCAAAACGAAGGTGATATGCTAATTGCCGTTGACACGATGGGTTCTGTAACCACCATGACTCAAAGCATGTTTGGAGAACCCAATACTGTTAAACTCTATCAATATGTATGTGTTGATGCCAATACACTTTCGCTTAAAGTAATTGCCGTGGATGACATGGATCTGGCGCCGCTTATACTCACACGAGAATAGTGGTTAGTTTTCAACAAGTTAAAATAAAAATCCGAATTCAAATAATTCGGATTTTTTTAATTACCCTGCATGTGAGGCTTTTATAACGGTTTTTGAAGTTTGATCACAACGCGTTCAGTTGATGCATTATCCAAATCGGCGTCATTCAGGCTGCCATCCGGATTGAAGCTTACTTTGAAATATTTTGCCATGTTGGCATGCTGTGTAAAGAACTGAGAAAGTGCCACTCTTACTTCATCAGGTGCTTCGAAGACCGATCCATTGACGATCGAATTTTGTCCTTTTGACCATAGCTCAACCTTGGTACCGCCGCGCAGATTACGCCACCAGGTGCGATCTCTTTTGCTGATCACGGTATAAGCCTCAGTATCTTCAATAATATTGATCGGAACCGATAGTTCCTTGCCTGTTTTTCGGCCTTTGAGAGTGATTGCAGCCAGTCCTTTGCCAAATAAGCCAACCAAAGGTGATTTGATTACCGTAATCATGAACTGATTCCCTTTGTTTTGAGCCATTATCATCTCTCCATGACTTATTATCGAATATACATATTTATTATAAATCGGATCATTTTCCTTCGCATCTTATCTGTGGAAACACGGTTAACTTTGTAGAGGAGATTCTCGATGCCCATTTCCCCATCCACACGCAAGTATTGGAATGAAGCCAACCGGATTAAAGACTATCCACTCACCGAAAAACTGCACGGATACTTGTATCTACGTTTTCCGTTTTTCTACATTGCAACGGCCACCGCATCCAACCGGCTGGGGAAATTTGGAGCAATGCTGCTTACATTGGTCGCCAAGGTTTTTCCACCCCGACCCGTCAAAGCGGACAAGATCACTTTTGCCGATACGTATCATGGCAAAGTCATCTCTTTGGAAACCGCCAGAGAATTGGTCACCATTAAACAAAACATTAAGGTCGATGATCTCGAAAAGGTCATCCCTTTTCAACTGGCTCGAAGCTTGATCATCGACAATCCCGAAGCCCTGGTCGCCCTGGATTGTCCATGCCGCGTGGCGCGCGAGAATCCATGCCTGCCGCTGGATGTATGTTTGATCGTGGGCGAACCCTTCGCCAGCTTCACTTTGGAACACCACCCCACACAATCACGCGCCATTAACCATGAAGAAGCCATCGCCATCCTCGAAGCGGAAGAAGCGCGCGGGCATGTACACCACGCTTTTTTCAAGCAGGCTGTTTTGCAGCGCTTTTACGCCATCTGCAACTGCTGCTCGTGCTGCTGTGGAGCCGTGCAAGCCCACCAATCAGGCACTCCGATGCTGGCATCTTCAGGATATACCGCCATTGTTAATGAAGAACGTTGTATCGGCTGCGGAATTTGCGAGCCTTATTGCCAGTTCGGCGCCATTGAAATCCTGGACGGGCTCAGTCACATCAATTTGTCGGCTTGCATGGGCTGCGGTATTTGTGTTTCGCATTGCGATCAGAACGCTGTGGAACTCATTCTCACGCCATCCAAAGGTCAACCATTCGAAATGAGCAAGATAATTTCATTAACAGAATCATGAACCGTTGAATTTATCTCCTGATTGGACTATACTAAATCCGGAGGCACTAAAGATGAAACCAATCTTGCTTCTCGATGACAGTTTACAGGTTGAAGTTTTTTTTGAATCAGATGACTGCGGTTATGAAGATAACATCTGTCTGAAAATAATTGAATCATGCCCTGATGAAGAAAAAGTCTTTCTGCATGATGAAAGCCATTTATATCTCACCCCCACCCAGGCTCAGGAACTTGTCAATGCGCTTGACCAGGCAATCAAGTTGAGCAGCTTTTCAAAAAAGTAAGCTAATAATCTCTTAAGGCAAAACCCCCGTAGTTTTTTATGTGAAC
>PNNU01000054.1 GCA_013824385.1 Anaerolinea sp. | reverse complement strand
AAAGAATCGACAGAACGTTATCACACAGTGATCGAAACAATGACCGAGGGAACCTTATTGGTCATAGATAATAGATGCCGGTATGCGAATTCCACTTTTATCAATATGATTGGATATTCTGAATCTCAACTCCCATTTTTGGATTTGGAAGACATTTTGCCAATGTCTCCTGAAAATCAGGGTATTTGGGAAAACGTTACCCAAACTGATGCAAAGAAGATCAACTTTGGCAAAGCGGTGGATGGATATTTAAAGAATAAAGAGGGGCAGCTTGTAGATTGCATCCTGATGCTCAACCCAATCCAATATGCGAATCAAAATGGTTTTATCCTTCTAGCGAGAGATATTGCCCATCAATCTGGTATGGTTACGAGTGATGGTCTATCTAATGCTGTGAAAATCATAGATGTCGGGGTGTTCAGAGCGAGAGCAGTGCGGCGAGGCGTCTTCCTGGAGATTAACCCTGCAGGTTATTCGCTGTTGCCTGATGAATGTAAAACCGAAGGCGCGCAGCCGGCTTTGGCGGATCTTTTTCATGATGTAGTGGAATTCGATCAGTTCATCAATGAACTGCGTCAAAAGGGGCAAATTAATGACTTAATATTGAAATTAAACCCCGGGAAATTGGAAAGCTTGACGGTTGCGCTTTCAGCAAACCTCGAACTGGATGAAGCCGGCCAACCTTACTTAATTTCGGGGGTGCTCAAAGATGTCACTCAAACACAGAAACTGCTGATAGATCGAGAAGTGCTAATCAATAAACTTCAGGCATCCCTTTTGTTTTTCCATGAACCTTTATCAAAACTCGAAAGAGCAATTGTAGCTTGTGAAGCAAATACCACTATCCAACACGTTTCAAAGCTGATGAGTGAGAAAAACATGTCGGCAGCTCTGATCACAGCAGAAAACGGTGATGCCCTGGGCATCATCACAGATCATGATTTACGAGAACGGGTCATTGCCCAAAAACTGGATTTTAACAAACCGGCTTATTCAGTCATGACTTCACCTATTGTGAGGATCAATGAAAAGGCGATGATCTATGAAGCCATGATCAAAATGGAAGGAAAAGGGGTGCGTCATCTGGCAGTAGAAAATGACAGTGGTCAGATTGTCAACCTTGTGGATTCCAAGATGCTTGCCCAATTTGCAAGGTATGGCGCATATATTCTCACTCAAGAGATTGCGAAAACGACTAGCATCGAAGAATTGGTTACCACCAATCAGCGAAAACAAAAAGTTGTGAAGGTGTTGATAGAAAGCAGTCACAATGTCAGGCATGCCACAAGTATGCTTTCATCCATTTATGATTCATCAACTGAGCGAATCATTCAATTGGTGATGGAGGAAATCGGTCTGCCACCCACGCCTTTCGCGTTCATTGGTATGGGCAGTCAGGGCAGGCAAGAGCCGACTTTGGTTACCGATCAAGATAATGGGATTATTTATTTTGATAAAAGTGAAAACCAACAATACTTTTTAAATTTGGGTCAAAAAGTCTCACAGGGTTTGAACGCAATTGGCATCCATTATTGCGAAGGGAAAGTTATGTCGAGCAACCCTGTCTGGTGTAAACCACTTGAAACCTGGAAAAGGGATTTTAATCGATGGATCACCACCCCGGAATCTCAGGAAATGCTTGATCTTTCAATATTTTTTGATTTCAGGTTAGTCTATGGTGATTCGCAATTGGTTCAGGACCTGCGAAACCATGTGAGTGGTTCACTGCAAGACCGGAGTGATTTCTTCCATTTATTTGCCAAACAATCTCAGAAATTCAAATCACCTACACGAGGCATCAGCAGTAGTATATTAGGTATGGGTTCAGTCGAATCAGGCGATCGTGAATTAAACTTGAAAGACTTAATCATGCCGATAGTCAATTTTGCCCGCCTGTATGCATTAAAGAATAATATTCAGCAAACCAACACGCTTGAACGGTTGAACGGTCTTGCTAATCATGGAATCCTCTCAACAAATACTTTTGAAGAATTGTCAACAGCTTATGAGTATGTCACGCTAATGAGAGTAAAAAATCAAATATTACAAATCGATTCTGGTCAACGACCTGATAATACTATTCAACTTGGCAAAGTGACTGACCTTCATCAAATCCGTCTGCGTGAAACGCTGGCACTAAATTCGATTCTGCAAAAAAGAATTTCGTTTGATTTTCTTGGCGGGATCCAATGAAGTTGAGTTTGATTAAGAAATTTCCAGCATTTTTCTTCGCATGAAGTTGTCTGCACAACCTCTTCTTGACGCATCCCCCCGCCTGTTCTATAATTCATTTTTCACCATTTTGAATTAAAGGTACGTAATGCCCATAATTACCTTATTAACTGATTTTGGATTGCGAGATACCTTCATCGGAGTGATGAAGGGTGTCATCTGGTCGATTGCCCCCAATGCTCAAATTGCAGATTTGACCCACGAAATTCCCCCGCAGCGCGTGGTGGATGGCGCCCTGGCCATTGCCGGTGCTGCGCCTTACTTCCCGGCTGGAACCATTCATGTCTGCGTGGTGGACCCCGGTGTGGGCACGTCCCGCCATTCCATGTTAGCTTTGATCGGCAACCAATATTTCATTGGTCCTGACAACGGGCTCTTCAGCCTAGTTATTCAAAAAGCCGCGGATTTTACAACCCCGCCAGTTTATATCGCTCTCAACAAACCACGTTTCTGGCTGCCGCAGGTTTCCAACAGCTTCCACGGGCGGGATATATTCGCCCCTGTAGCTGCCCATCTCGCAAATGGCGTCAGACTTGAAGAACTGGGCGATCCGTTTGAAACTCCCATGCTGATCTCCGTCCCTGTGCCGCAAAAAACCGCGGAAGGCTGGCTCGGACAGGTGATGCAGGTGGATCATTTTGGTAATCTGGTTACCAATTTCACGAAGGAACAACTCAAACCCGGCAGTGGGGTTATTATTTCTGTGAAAAGTACCATACTTAATGAGGTGGTTACCACCTTTGGAAACAAGGCGCCTGGTGAACTGATCGCCATGCTTGATTCAAGCGGGCATCTGGCCATTTCAGTGGTCAACGGCAGTGCCGCGGATCGCCTGGGTGTTCGCGCCGATGAACCCGTAAAAATCACTTTTACATTGGAGCACGCCTCATGAGCGGCGAAAAACCCCTGGTCATCGATAATCTCAACTTCAGGTATCACAGCCGCGAAGAACTGGCGATTAAAAACATCTCACTCAGCGTGGATGCCGGTCAGGTGCTGCTCATAGCCGGAGCCAGCGGCTGCGGCAAAACCACCCTGGCACGCTGCATCAACGGCCTCATCCCGCGCAGTTACAAAGGCGACCTCACCGGTCAGATTCTGCTCAACGGCAAGGATGTTACCAAACTCAGTTTGGCCCAGGTCTCACAGATTGTGGGCACTGTGCTTCAAGACCCCGAGCGACAGATTCTCGGTACCAAGGTAGCAAATGAGGTTGCTTTCGGGCTTGAAAACCTCAGCTTGCCGCGCGAAGAGATCATCGAGCGGGTTGCCGAAGCGCTTGAGCATCTCAAAATTCCACAGCTCCTCAATCGTGAAACCTTTCACCTTTCGGGCGGCGAGAAACAAAAAGTTGCCTTAGCCGGTGTGCTGGCAATGCACCCTTCCATTTTATTGCTCGATGAACCGCTGGCTTCGCTTGACCCGGCCTCCGCGCAGGATGCACTGGATATTATCCGCACCTTGGCGGACGAGGGCATGACCGTGCTGATGGTTGAGCACCGCGTCGAAGACGTGCTGCGCATCCACCCTGAAAACGCCATCTTCATGATGGATGGTGAGATCAAGTATTACGGCCCCACCAGTGGATTTGACAAGACCGTCAATTATCACGAGGTCAAACTGCCGGCTGAAATGATCATGGAGCGCGCCAGGGAAGACCCCGCTCCAGCCCGTCTGACCACCTTGCGCAAAGAATCAATGGTGGGCAAGGGTAAGCAAATGGGGGAGCCACTGGTGAAGTTCGAAGACATCGCCTTCTGGTACGAAGAAGGCCGATCAGTGCTGCACGATGTCAATTTCACCATTAACCGCGGTGACGTGATTGCCGTCCTCGGACCGAACGGAGCGGGCAAGACCACCCTGGTTAAACACGCCATTGGACTGCTCAAACCGAAATCCGGGCGTATGACAATTGACGGCAAAGACAGCAGTCAAACCAGTGTGGCACAAATCGCCCAGACATTGGGATACGTTTTTCAAAGTCCCAGCCACATGCTCTTTGCTCCCACTGTGGAAGAGGAACTGGCCTTTGGCCCCACCAACCTGAAGCATCCCGCCGCGTTGATCAAGGAAGAAGTAGTCAATGCACTGGATATCGTCAACTTGAGCGGACACGAAAAGTATCCACCCCTGGCGCTCTCGTTTGGACAGCAAAAACGCGTCAGCATCGCTGCCATCCTGGCCATGCAATCCAAAATTCTGGTGATGGATGAACCCACTGCCGGGCAGGACTACAAGAATTACCTGGGCTTTATGGATTCCATCCTGCAGATGCCTGGTTTTGACGCCATCCTCTTTATTACCCACGATATTGACATGGCCGTGATTTATGCCAACCGCGTGATCATGGTCAACGAGGGCACCCTGGTTTGCGACGCGACTCCCGCCGAAGCGCTTAAAGATTTTGACTTCCTGCGCAAAAACAGACTGGTACCCACCTCGCTGCTTAAGACCAATCTCGAGCTTTTACCCAAAACTGGTCGGTTTTACAGCGCCGAAGAGTTGGCGCATGTGGTACATTAATTATTGGCAACACACCTTTTATTCAGGTTTTTTACATTGGTTCCAACCGTCATAATTTCTAAAGGAGGATAGCATGCAAAAGTGGTTAAAAGTTGTACTATCGTTGCTGGCCGTATTGGCCTTCTTCTTGGGTGTTTGGCTGATCGGACGTATGATCAACCCCAACCTCAATCTGGATGAGACCGCACTGCTGCGTTTTGTGTTTGTAGGCATTGGTCTTGCCCTCGTGCTGGTGGTTTACCTGCTAACCAGCAAGAACAAAATGTGGGAAGTCGGCACTCGCCAGGTTGTTTACATGGCCATTGGCGCCGCCCTTTTCGCCGTCTTCTCCTACCTGTTTAACGGAACCGTTTTCGTGGTGCCTTCCGTCAGCCAGGTTGCCCTGCGTCCCGCCATCGCCATCCCTATGTTCTTCGGCTATGCCTTCGGACCCGTGGTCGGCTTCTTCACCGGTGCGGTAGGCAACATGTTCGGCGATGCACTCACCGGCTTTGGCCTCTCTCCGCAATGGAGTGTGGGTAATGGTCTCGTAGGTCTCGTCAGCGGCATGGTTTGGCTCTTTGCTGACAAGAAGAAAAGCATCAATGTAGTGCTGCTGATCAGCGCCGTTTTGGCTGCTGCAGTCACCGTTTACTATTTCTTGAACCCCTCCACTGCCAACGCCATGTTCTATGATGTGGATAACGGCATTTTTGGCGACGCTCAAATCTCAATGTTCGCCGGTGTATCAGTACTCATCGGTTTGGCCATCGTCTTGATCGTGCGTTTTGTGTTTGGCAAAAACATTGATGTGGCTGCAGCTGTGACCTGGTCAATGCTTGGCAATCTGTTGGGCATTGGTTTTGCTGCTGTTTCAGACATCTGGATCAACGGTTATCCCCCCGCTGTCGCGCTGGTGGGTGAATTCCTGCCCTCTGCGGGACCGAACCTGATCTTTGCCGCCGTGCTGGTTCCCATCCTTGTGGCTGCGTATGCTGCAGTTCAGAAACAAACCGGACGCTAGTTCTTAAAATAAACAGGAAGGTCTGAAAGGCATTTGCCTTTCAGACCTTCCAAAGTGAGATTTCATGCTGGTTGCCTGGCGATATGTACAACGTAATTCCCTGCTGCAGAGCTTTGATCCACGTGCCTGGGTAATTTTCTTTAGCTGCTTTTTGGCTGGAACAGTGATCTTTTGGGATTTTCGATACCTGCTTTTCTTCTTTGGTATCGCGATGCTCTTTGTCTTCACTTCCCGCATCCCGTGGAAGGACATGTCACGCGCCTGGATCTTTATCATTGGCTTTATTCTATTTTTTTCAGTTCTCACTTTTCTTACCGGCCGCGGCGGTGTGGAACTCTATCAGGGTGAGCATACTCTCACCAAATTGGTGGCTTCTTTTCATATCTTTGGCTGGACCCCCACACTCAACATTACTGCTGAAAAGACCATGTATGCCATCAGTATGCTGATCCGTGTATTCAGCATTGCCAGTATGACCATCTTGATCCCTTATTCATTCAACCCGGCGCATTACGGTATCATCTTCCGCGGACTCGGTTTGCCCGATAAAGTGGCTTACGGCATGGACCTGACCATGCGTTTCATCCCCACCTTTGGACGTGACTTCAGCCTGACCATGGACGCCCAAAGGGCACGCGGATATGAGATCGAAAAACTGAGCGGCGGCCTATTCGCGCAGGTCAAAAAACTGGCACCCTTGATCGTGCCGGTGACCATCCACGCCATCGCGGGCAGTGAAGACATCATTGACGCCATGGATCTGCGAGCTTTCGGCGTCGGTCCGCGCACGTGGTTGGAGAAATTGACCTACCGTAAACGTGACTATGTGCTGATTGTGATCGGTGTGGTGATCTTGCTGATGTCGATTGCGCTTTCCCTCTTGGGCTTCGGCAAGTTCTGGGTGCCCGCGTTTTTGTTGGGGTAATAACCTTTTTAACCACGAAATTCACAAAATTAACAAAAAAATTCAATCTAAAAAAACGTAAAACTATAGAAATTTTGATGTAACTTCCTTGTAAGGGCGAGCTGCGGCTCGCCCTCGTTTGTTAATTGGGCGAGGTACAAAAAAAATAATTATTTGGTTTTTAGTGTTTTCTTAGTTTCGGGGTCAAGCAACAATAGACTTTCACCTTGAAGTATTAATACCTTGCCTGTCTCATCCCATGAAACCGGTTCGAAGATTTCTTCCTGGCTCGAAAAAATAACTTCACTGGAATTCATGTTTGGTTGAACACGAATGAGCCATGAGTGATAATCAGTATAACGACAATATCCCGTTGTAAACAGATAAACAAATTCACTACTATCAGTAGACCAGACGATATTAGTTTGGTTCCAATCGAAATTACTAAAGCTTGTTTTATCTATTAACAGGTCAATCTTTTGCCTTTTATTTGTTTCTAAATTGAAAACTTCTGCGCCAGGTTCGGATCCAAAAGAAACAAAGGCAATTTTCTTCTCATCAGGGGAAAATGATGACCATAGCCCACCGTTATCTGTGACTAATTCAGTTTTTCCAGTATATAAATCAAGACGTTTCAGATCGGTAATCGTATGACTCGATCCTCCAAAACATCCATCACCGCCTAAGTCATGAGAAAAATACAAGTAATGTCCATCCTTTGTCCAATAAAAAGGGGTGGGAAATGGAAAAACCCCAGGCAAGTCAGGACAAGTATATTGGACGTTTTCTACTTCCCATTTGATTGAATTACCTAATGAGATAAAAAAAACGGACCTTGCGGTTTCACCTGTTTTTTCGAGTTTTACCTCAGCTTTCCAATTGCCGTCAGGAGAATAGGATTCCTTTAAAACTTTTCCGTAAGGGATTGTCCCTTCAACACAAGTGAACCCTTCGGGAGTGGGTATGTTAGTTGATGTGGGTTCTGTATTAGTTGGCTGGAATGTGGGAGTATTATTTGTAACAGGTGGAGTTTGTATTACCTTTTGAGGTGAGCAACCCATGATAAAAACAAGGATGATAATCGTCAAAATCTGAAATTTACAATTGATAAACCAATTTTTTTTCATTTGCATCCCCGTTGATAAAATTTGAAAAGAGTTAAGTTGCTATCAAATTATTATATATTTATTTCTGATCTATAATTGATTCATTGTTCAGAAATGAATAAATTAATGGGAGGAATTCATGTGGTATTACGAACTCAATCAACAGCCTTTTGGACCTATCAGTAAGGAAACGCTTGCCGATGAATTGAAAGCAGGGCGGATCAACCCGCAGACCCGCGTCTGGCGTGAAGGTTGAGCTGAGTGGAAGCCTCTGGGGGAAACAGAACTGGCCGTGTTGGCCGGCATGACGCCACCCCTTGCGAATGCGGCAGTCCCAACTCCTTATGTGAATACTCCGCAGTACAAAAAAGTTAGTCTCCATTCGCTCACAAAGTTATTCTGGTGGTGGTTTGGATTGTCATTCTCCGTCATTCCATTTTTGTTAGTCACATTCTTTGCCAATAGTCAAAATTGGATAACGGGGTTGTTATGTGTTATCGAGCTTCCATTTATTACGAGTGAAGTGTTACTTTTTATTTTGGTTTATAAATTCTGGCAGGTAATTCAGGATGGAGCTGCTCCCACATCTCCTGGAAAAGCGGTTGGATTTATGTTTATTCCACTATTTAATATCTATTGGTGGTTTGTTGCCTATTGGGGTCTTTCAAAAGGCCAAAATTCGTTTATCGAGAGGCATTTTGGCAATACTAAAGTCGTCTCAATACGCAAAGCGCATCCGGCAATCGCATTATCCTTTTTTGTTTTTTCATTTCTATATATTCTTTTGTACTTGATATTGATGATTAATTCAATAAGTCTTGCCATTGGTTCATCTGTAATGCCTACTCAAATGACGACCATGATGTGGCCTTACAATCTCATACTTTCGATCCTTTCCTTTATTCAGATGGGATTCATGTTTGGGATGTTCTTTGATTTCTTTCTGACCTCGAAAAGCATCCTCAAGGCGGAAGAAAACAGTCAATAATTTTAGTTCCTACATTTTGAAAAACGCAGAAAAATAGGCTGGTTTAAGTTGACCAGCCTATTTTTCTTGTAAGAAATGACCATTAATAAACAGTTGTTGTTACAATGAAAAAGCAAGAATAAAAAGCTTTTCCGCCTTGAAACCCCCAGGTTCCGGTGAAGGGGATGACATCCTCTTCATTCGTGGTTTCAACGAGAACATCAAAATCGCCGGGGGTAAGATCATAAGTGCCGATCGGTCCCTGTTCAGGACAATAGATTGGACCAACGGCATAATAATCCTTGCAGGTTTCACAAGCTGGGAGAATTTCAATTCGAGCATCCGGGCCTGAAAACACAATCCGTAAATCGTGGGGCGAATCGTTTTGAATGACCACCCTGGCAATACCCTCTGGCGCCCAGCCAGATTCATTGGGACGTTCAATAGTGCCTGACCCTGAAGCTCTAGCTGCCTTTACCAATAAGTCAGGTAATAGAGAATTTACGGTTTCAATGCTGGGGTTTTCTGGGAATTTGACCAGGAAGGATTCATAAATATCGGCAGCCAACCTAAATTCGCCTTGTTCAGCATAATTAGTACCGCATTCCAGAAATATATTTGCCAGATTATTCATGTCGTTGGTAAAGGTGGAAGAGTCACTCATTTGTTCCGTCAAAGAACAAAAGATTGTTTCCCTCATAATTGATTCCCACAATTGGTCAGCAACCGGATGATTTGGAAAATTTTCGAGTATGCCAGCCAGATGTTCAAATGCGGCATCGGGTTCACCCAACTCTAACAGAAACTTGGCACAATTAAGCTTATAAAGTGATTGGGTGCTTTCTTCTAAAAGCAAACCAGCTTTCACAAATTCACTCTCTTTGCTGCATGCATCAACGGCTAAAACCGCAGGATAATCCTTGGTTTCGGCGAGATTCTCCAACAAAAGGGCTACCTTTTCATCAACAAACTCAACCAATGGATTTTCGGGGTGTTCAAGGGTCAATTCATACAATGAATTCAACCCTCCGTTTACCGCGAAGGTGAAATCATAACAATATCCACTTTCGATTTTTGAATTAGACTTGATCTTTCCAAAATCAAATATGTGAACTTTTTGGATTATATCGTTATACAAAGGATCAGCGGTATCGCAATCTCCTTGTTGATAAGCAGTATGTGCTTCTTCATAGAGAGGTTTATCACTGAAATACCTCACAAGTCCGTGGATAAAGACGCCCAGAAGCACGATTCCAATTAGGACAAAACATCCCGTTCCGTTTGTTTTTCCAGTCGATGAGTTCATGTTGATGTCCTCAGAATAATTTTGAAAATATGTATTTGATACTGTAGAATGATATTGGAAAGAACTATTCAATAACTATTGTAAAAAAACTGTAAGAAGATTATTGTAAAACAGTCTCCTTTACCAAGCTTGGTTTTAGCCTTCAAAACTCACGATACTGTAATCATCCAAATAAAGATTGCCTTCAAAAACTTGAAAACAAGAGTGCCAAAGTCCAGTCCCCCAGGAATCACTTTGTTCGAGTAATTGAACCGTAAATTTGTTTGGATCTTCCAGATCCCATACCAGGAATGTGAAATCACTATAATCATTCCCACCAATAAACAAACCATACCATCTATCAATGGTTATTTGCAGGGTGCCGATCATCACCTGATTTGAAAGTGAGTTATTGGTACCTTCCCAGATGTTTGTAATCATTTGTTTATTTTGATTAATAGACCCTCCGAATCGTTTATATTCTGGAGTATTCCAATTGTTTTGATGAATAAAGAATTCCATCAATAAATCAGACCCTGACATTTTAAATTTTGTTAAAATGGCATGATTTGGTTCAAATTCCGGGGAGCAAAAATATCCATTTAAGCCAGTTATTTCCGGTACTTCAAAAACATTTTCATTTTCAACAGTGATAATACTTGCATTGTCTGAGTAGTACCATTCGTTGTCGGTAAGGTTGTTAAAATGTTCAACCACTTCCAATATGGGAACCCCTGTATATTGTGTAAAAGAACTGGGAAGAAGTAGGGAATCTATATAGGGCGTCGGTTCAACGGTTTCAACTTGCATCGTTTCCGTCTGAACAGGTATGGCGACTACTTCATTTTCAGAAGGTTTCGAGGTCGGCATTGGAAGGTCAGGTGGTACCCTCATTTGCAGCGAAGCAACGATAACAAATATAACGAACACCACGATAATCCCCAAAATAATCCATAACCAAACAAAACTCCTCTTCTTTTTTGGAGCGATTTGTTCGCTCACAATAACTGGAGCAGTTTCAACATTTTTCAATCGGTGGCCGCAATAGCCACAAACAAAAGCTGTATCGGGAACATCCTGACCGCAGTTGGTGCATTTCATAGAAATTCTCCTAATTGACTATTATCCAGACCTGAGGTTCATCATAAGGCTCTCGAATTGAGCTTTGAAGTCTGAGTTCAAATAGTTCCAAACCTGTTGGTTCAGTGACAATCAAAGGGACACAGATTTCTGCTCCAGAAGAAAAAGTGCCTTGTCGTAATATGCTCATATTGCCTTGAACCTGTCCTAAACCATCAATAGATGCTCCTGTATAATCGACAAGTTGATAATCCCAAGCAATTTCACTGCCAGTTGGTGCAAAACATAACTGGAAATGTTCACCGACGGAATGCGAGCTACAGTTTCCACCAGGTATCGAAATGTAGGCATCCGATGAGGATCGTCCAGAGGGGCATGGTGGGGTGGGGGGAGGGGCGGGAATGATAACCTCAATAAAGACTGATCTTTCAATCGAGCCGGACGTTGACTGTCCACTCAATATATAAGTAGTGCTTGAAGAAGGGCATGCATCCATATCGCCATTTGAATTAACTGAACCGCCATTGAGCGAAAGGTTGGTAACATTGGTTGAAGTCCAGCGAATGATGGTGCAGTTTCCCTGGATTATGGATGTGTTTTCTGCCCAAATATCCATGGTTGCAGGTGGTTTTGGTGTAAATGTAAACGTTGGTGTAATGGGCTTTTTTGTCCCGGTGGGGGTAAAGGTTGGAGTAGGGGGTTTTTTCGTTCCAGTTGCAGTGAATGTGGGTGTGATTGAGATATTTTGCGGTAGAACCCCGTTCGCCCGCGGTCCGATAATGCTGATATGAACACTTGCACTGGATGTGGTTTGGCCAGAGTTATTCACAGCTTTGGCGATTATCGTGTATTCTCCAGGATCAGGTTTCCATTGGGCGCTGCCTGCAACCAGTGGATCCGCTGAACTTGTTGCAACTGAGGCTATTTTTTGACCATTTGAATAGAATTGTAGTTCGGTGATACCAGGACCGTTCGCATCTCTCGCATGTGCCTGGAGTGTAATAACTTCTCCATTTTCAAAGGTT
>PNNU01000053.1 GCA_013824385.1 Anaerolinea sp. | reverse complement strand
CGCCTCGCCAAAACGGATTAAGTGCCGGTTCAACAAAAAGATGCGATTAAAATGCTGGGCGGCCTGATCGAGGTCGTGAGTGGCGGCCATGATGGTCACTTTGTCCTGCTCCAGTTTTTCCATCAAGCGCAGCAAATCTTCCTGCGCAGGGTCGTCCAAACCGGTTAGGGGTTCATCCATGAGCATCAACTCGGCCTCCTGGGCCAGGGCGCGGGCAATGAACATACGCTGCTGCTGTCCGCCTGAGAGCTGGCTGATCTGACGCCCTGCCAGGTCTTGCATGCCCACTTTTTCAAGCGACTGCCTGACCACCGCCTGATGCTGCTTGCCGGGGATGGTGAATGGCTTCAACATGGCCGTTCTTCCCATCATCACCACATCAAAAACATTCACCGGAAAGTGCCAATCTACCACACTGCGCTGAGGAATATAGGCGATGCAGTCGTGTTTTCCGCTTTCCGATCCAAAAACATTCACCTCACCAGAATCGGCTTGCAGAATTCCAGCGATCACTTTAAAAAGTGTGCTCTTGCCTGCGCCGTTCGGTCCAACCACGGCGACTCTCTCACCGGTATGCAGGTGAAAGGTAATGTTATCCAACGCGACATGATCTCCAAATTTAAAGTTGACATGTGATAGATCTAATATCGGTTGGTTTAAATCATGTCTGAGAAGATGCGTCATTATCACTCAATCTCTTTTTTCTTTATTGTAAACCATTCACAATTGCGGTCACCATTTTTTTCATGAATTCAATATAAGTGGCCGTATCGCTACCTTGTTCTCCAAGAGATTCAGTGTCAATCGTGATCAATTTTATTCCAGTGTCTTTGGCTACCTGATCCGCCAGATTAGGATTGACCGTGGATCCAATGAAAATCGCTTTTACACCCTGCTGCTTGATCAAATCTTCCAATTTTGAGAGATCTTGGGCAGAAGGAGAGGCTCCAGTGCTGAGACTGTCAACCACCAACCCGATCAAAGTGAAGTTGTATCGATGGATAAAATAACCCATGTTTTCGTGATCTGTGACCAGTTTGCGGTTATCTACTGGAATCTTGTCGACTTCAGTTTGAATCCAGGCATCCAGATCGGTAAGTTGGGCAAGATAACTTTTAGCATTAGCTGCGTACTCATCCGCATTTGCGGGATCAAGTTCAGAAAGGACCGCTTCAATATTGTTGACCCACACCATAACTAAATTTGGATCCATCCAGGTGTGTGGATCGCCAGACGTAAAAGTTTCACCTTCTGAGTTTTGTGATGGCTGGAGTTCTGAAAAAGGTAAAACCTCTACCCCATCTGAAACATGAATTATTTTTCCTGTAGCGTTTGATTCAATAACTGGTTCAAGTGAATGTTCCAGTTCTAGCCCGTTGAGAAAAACAATCTGCGCATCGGTAATTGCTGCAACATCTTGCGGACGAGGTTCAAAGGTATGCGGATCTGCCCCCACAGGGTAAAGCACTGTCAGTTGAATATGCTTGCCGCCAATTTGGCTGACAACATCTCCAACCATGGTAGTGGAGGCCACAATTTTTAGACCTGTTTGAGATGCTTTCGATGTTGAACAAGCAGCCAGTGAAAGAACCAGCAATAAAACAATAATTATTGAAGAAGTTTTTTTCATTTTGCTTTTCTCTATTTAGGTATGGATCGTTTTTGGCTGACATTTTTGACACAATCCCTGAAGCTGCAGCCAATGGCTTTGAATGGAATATCCGCTTTCCTGGCTGATTTTTTGGATCAGTACTCCCAAATCATCACCGGAAAAATAGGATGCTTTGCCGCAGCAGGAACAAATGAGAAGATGCTCATGCCCGTTAGCCGCACGTAAATACATATGGCAGCCTTCAGCCTGATGAACCCGTTGCACCAATCCCAGGTCACTCAAGACTTCAAGGGTGCGATAGACGGTCACCAGACCCATCTTGGGATATTTACTCCGCGCCTGATCAAAAACATCCACAGGGCTGAGTGCGTGTTCAGAATTGACCATTAATTCCACAATCGTCCTGCGTGGACCGGTAATCCTGCTGCCTTTTTGTTCAAGTAAATCCAACCAACGTTCTATCTCAGTCACACGCATTGTTTTTTGCAATCCTTATTGAAAATGTTTATCATTATCAATATAAAACAAATAAAGAAACCCGTCAAGAGTACGACGGGTTTCAGATTAAGGGGAAGAATCAATCGTTTAGCGAATGGTGATGCTGCCTGAACCCTGGCCTAAAATTTGAACCAGGATCTTGTAATCTGCAGTGTCATAATTCGGAGTCTGCCAGGCGCCAATATCAAAACTGGAACTGTCTGATGCTTTCATCAACCCATTGGGAAGATCAAAACTGCCGGAGCCGTCATCATTCACTTCGATGCGCACTGCTGCTTTGGCGGGGATAATCACACTCGTTGAACCGCTGCCTGTATCCAGGGTGAGCGCCAAAGAAGTCTCATCGGGCACACGCATGGTTACTGACCCTGAACCGCTTTCCATATCCACGGTATAGGCTTCTGTAGATTGCGGCAGGGTAATATTCGACGAACCTGAGCCAGTGTCAGCCGTTAAGCTGGTGAGTTGAAGCCCAGTTAAATCCATTGTGATTGAGCCTGATCCGCCGTTCAGAATAATATCGGAGGGAACTTCAGGTGACAGACCAATATCCCATTTTAAATTATTAAACTGAGAAAAATCCCAGTTCAACCAGGAGGAGTTGTCAGAATACTCAGACATCCACACAGTTGTATGTTCATCACCATTGACCTCAAAGCGCATGGTACCGCGATAAGTGACATCAGCAGAGATCAAGTCAGTATTCTTGTCATCAAGCGCTCTAATCTCAACAGGTGAGGAGGAAGTATCAAAGTTATATTCAGCGGTTTTCACACCCTCAAGTGGGGTCGCAAAGGTCTCTGATGTGATTTCAGAATTGGTAGTAATACCAACCTGGGGGCCAAACATCAATAAAGCGATTACCCCGGCAACCGCCAACAAACCGACCACTGCTCCCACCCACGGATAGCGGCGGCTGAAGAGCATATCCAGGCCAAAAACGATTAACAATACTGGCCAGAATTTCAAAATGGAACCCAGGCTGATCGTTTGGATCAAACCAAGGTTGCTGAGAAGCCAGACAATACCCACACCTACCAATAAAATGGGCCAAAACAACGAACGATATCGCGGATTATTATCCATGTTTACCTCTTTAAAGTATTAATTATTTATTAGATATACGTTGCATCCGCTGATAGGTTGCACCATTGGCCTCCAACAATTAATCAGTCAATTCCACCACAAATCGAAAATGACAATCTTCTTCAAACCACATGGGGAAGTTCGTGCCCCACAAGTTGTTCAACATACAAAAGTGCATGCCTTGCTGTAGATCAGGCTGGTCGTTATTGAAATCCAGCAGCGAAGGAACACCCGGAGCCACCAGGGGGGAATCCATCGGGAAAATAGACATCTTTCCACCAGAATGACTCAGTTCGACCAATTTCCCCGTCGCGTGCAGATGCCGGTTACCGTTCTCTACAACAGAGAGTGGAGAGATCATTTTTCCCAATTTCTCGAACTTCCATTCCGCGTCTTTCGGTGGCAGTGGAGAAAAACCCATCCATAATGCTTCTGGCATACGGCAGGCTTGCTTGTTAAACCATTGCAGATCAACCTTGAACGAAGCGCCATCCATGGGAAATTGATAAGTGAGATACACCTCTTTTGGGGCACCGTAATTCACAACACAATCCCGTTCAAAAGTCATGTGCATTAGGAATTCCGTGTAGGCAGGTGTTTGCCTGCGATAGCTGTCGTGAATGTACGGCTTCCAGATCCTGCTGACCGGCTTTGCCAGTTCCAGGCCTGGTTTGCAAAAATCCTCTTTTGGCCAATCACCATTTTGGGCTGCATTAATAATATATTGTTTAAAGAAACGGTCGTAATCTTCTGTCGAAAAAGTTTGGTAGGTCAATTCACCCATTGGATGGGTTTCATCCACCCAGACCTGCCGGGTTTTTCGATCAATTAGAGAGATCAATCCGTCACGCAGCGGATTGATGTGAATTTCAAATCGAGGGGTTAACAATAAAATCTTCTCGTTGGAAGTTTTCTCCCAGTCAGAAAGATCGGGTTTATTGGGGCGGATGCTTTCCAGTCGTTGGCGGGCTTCTTCTGCCAGGAGAGAATCTTCCAATGCGTCGACCGCCTTTTGAATAATGCTGCGTTTTTCAATCCATGAGGATTCAAATTTCTTAAAATTGGGCTGTCCACGTGCAGCTTTGAACTTTTCTGCATCGTAATTTTCATGGTCGCCCAGGTAAGTCTTTTCATCCATTCCCCAGGTATGCTCGGGCACCAAAAGCAACCGCCGGTTGAAATTGTAGAATTTCTTGTCGGTGTAATTGATCTTCTTACTTTCAAGCCATTCACAACGCAGGCGCAGCAGTTCGCGATAACGGCTGACTTTGATCGGGTCGCTGCCCACACCGTGGATCCAGGTGTCGCCGATCTCCTCTGTCACCACGGGCAGGGTGTGGCGCACGGCCTCCAGCTTGTCAGCAAACTGGTCAAGTGTGGAGGCAAACACATTCGCAGCGGGGAACATGGCGCGCTTTTCGCGATAGACATCCAGCACTTGATCCGGGGATTGCGGCCCAAGGTTGTCGCTTGTGTGACCAAACGCCAGCGAGTCTTCCATGCCATCGATCACAAAAGCACTGCCGTAGCCGCTCTCATACATCACGATCAATTCCGCGCCGCTCTCGTCCTGCCAGCGGAAAAGAGGAGGTACGCTGGGAACGGTGGACCCGGGATTCACACCAATATGCAAAAAGGTCACCGCCAGAAGCGGCACAATTCCGCGCGTGTGGCCGGGTACATCTGTAAGTTTGGCGGCTATGGTCTTTTTGCCAAAACGTTTATCCAGAGATTGAGAGAGCGAGAGTCCAAAACGGTAAAGCTCGGGGTCCATCAATTCTGTATGGGTGGTAAAAGGCAGGGCATGCCAGGCAATTTCGCCAAGTTCGATGGCGGCTTCCATTTCGGCACGCTCCAGATTATTCGCCTGTTCGAGATATTCATAGATCAACCATGACCCGGTTGTCCAAATGAAGCGTTCCGGACGATCCGAATCGCGCATCTGGCGGGCGACCCGCAGAGATGCCGGGATATATTTCTTGAAATAATTATCCACCACCCTTGAAGCATAATCAGTAAAGCCCACATCCAAATGGGTCTTGAAGATCAAATGAATATTCTGGGTCATAAGTTTCTCATTATTCCTTGGTCTTTACGATTATAGGTAAAAGCAGCACAGAGAGAATGAAAAGCTGCCATTATGCGAGAAGATCACCAAGTAACCCAGTCCAGGTGGGATGGTGTTGAAGTAATCTGCCAAGAAGCGGCCAACTCAGCCTTCATCTCATGCAGCTATTTTCCTCGGAGGGAATGTCTGCATCCACATAATTCCAATCGACACAACGACCCTCGCAAACAAGCGGGGTTTGAAAATAAGACTCATTCATATTAGCGATTGAAGAAAAACTTGTCAAGCGGATAATCGACGAAGAACACATGGGTTCGAGATTATTTGCTAGTTAATGGCGGTAAGTATTCTGAAAAAAAGATGATGTGATTTAATCCTCAAGACAAATTTCAATCACTTTACCTGAGCGAAGACTGTCTTGAACTGAGATCAGGCGCTGGTTCGATGATCCGCGAAAGGGAAGGTCAAAACACATTAATGATTTTTCAAAAGGACCATCCACCAGAACATCACATGCTTTTAACAATTCCAGCATATCAGTATCTCCCTCACCCATCAACTCTTCCCAGGTGAAACCTGTGTATGCCCAAACGTCTTTTTTATGTTTTCTGCAATCATTGGCGATCATTGCCGCAGCTTTGGCTTGATAAAACGGATCTCCACCGCTGAGTGTGATTCCTTTGATCAAGAGTGAATAAGGAATTTGATTGATTAGCTCTTCGATTTCGAGAGCATATCCACCATTGAAAGCCCATGTTTGCGGATTGTGGCAACCAAGACAGTGATGGCGACACCCCTGAAAGAATACAGTTGTCCGAAAGCCGGGGCCATCTGTGACGCTCTCATTGACGATCCCGGCAACTTGAACTTTCATCTAGTCAGTCTCAATCCGTGATTGTTTTGAGGTGTGCGCATGCCTGTCTGCCAACTCGGCTTTTTTTGCGTCATTAAAACGGTCAACCGTTGAGAGATATCCGGTAATCCGCCTGATTTTACGAATATCAGATGAACCGCAAACCGGGCAGGTTTCTTCGATCACACCATGGTGTGAACAAGACAAACATTCATCGATGGGGAAATTTATCCCCACGTAACCCATATTGCAGGATGCCATATGACGTAATAATGATTCATAAGCCTCCAGATTGTGGATTGGAGGTGCGTCCATTTCAATATAGCTTATATGGCCCGCATTTGTGAGCGCGTGATAAGGCCCTTCAACAAGAACCTTGTCAAATGAGGGGAGATCAAATTTAACAGGTACATGAAAACTGTTGGAGTAATATTCTTTATCAGTTACCCCTTCAATGACCCCATAAGCCTTTCGGTCCATAGAAACGAAACGTCCCGATAACCCCTCGGCAGGAGTCGCCAACAGAGTATAGTTCAGATCATATTCATCGCTGAATTGATCAGCGAGAGTCCGCATAAAGGTGACGATCTCTACACCAATCCTTCTTGAAGTCTCATCCTGTCCATGGTGCTTGCCAGTCAGGCTGACCAACGCCTCAGCCAGACCAATAAATCCGATGGAGAGAGTGCCATTTTTGATGACCTCACCTATTTCATCAGACGGCTTGAGTTTGTCAGAACCAAGATATAGTCCCTGTCCCATCAAGAAAGGCATGTCGCAGACGCGCAGGTGTGATTGAATTTGAAAACGATGGTGCAATTGGCGGGCAACCAGAACCATAACGGATTCGAGTTCCTTATAGAAGACATCCAAGTTTCGGTTGGCTTTTATGGCAATTCGAGGCAGGTTAATGGTGGAAAAGGAAAGATTTCCCCGGCCATCTGTGACCGTTTCACCATTTCGGTTGGCAATTACGCGGGTTCTGCAACCCATATAAGCTACTTCAGTCACAAAGGGTTGATTGAAGCTGGAATCCATGAACGAGAACGTGGGGTTCATTCTATGTGCAGAAACCTGCATAGCCAACTTAAACAAATCATAATTGGGATCACCCGGGTTGAAATTAATACCTGCCTTCAACCGGAAAATGATATTTGGGAAAATTGGAGTCTCGCCGTGCCCCAGCCCTTTTTCGTACGCTTTCAAGAGCCCGGCGATCACCATACGCCCTTCAGACGTGGTGTCACAACCCAAATTTATCGAACTAAAAGGCACCTGGGCGCCGGCCCGGCTGTGCATTGAATTCAGGTTATAGACCAGGGCTTCCATCGCCTGGTAAATCTCAAACTCTGTCGCCCCGGTTACAAATTTGGCCATATCCCGATCAAAAAAGGCAAAGGATTGCCCGCCGTGCATATCATTCTGGGAACTCTGTAAAATAATTGCCGCCAATGCTGTGGCAGAAGACGGTCGCTTTGGAGGTCGGATAAATCCGTGACCCGTATTGAACCCATTGGCTAATAGTTTTCCAAGGGGGATTTGAAGGCAAGTGAGTGTCTTGCCGTAGAAATCCAGGTCGTGGATGTGCATATCACCATTGCGGTGTGCATTAGACATTTCTTCAGGGATTAATCGAGACAGGTAGTACTGCCTGCTGGCTGCGGATGCGATTTGCAGCATTTTTGCAGATGGAGAATTACCAACATTAGCGTTTTCACGATTCGTTTCAACGAGGATTTCTTCAACAACGTCCATTAACTCCGAACAGGCCTCTCTGATGCGGGTACGACGATCACGATAAAGAATGTAAGCCTTGGCTGTTTTTGCATGGCCGCGTTCAATTAATACTTTCTCAACTGCGTCTTGCACCTCTTCAACCGTAGGGACGCTCTGTTTGGAGTATTCTTTTACATATCTCACAACAACCGCAGCCAATTCATCAGCCAGTTCACGGTCATTTCCACCGACGGCCTTAACCGCACCAAATATGGCATCCGCTATTTTGGAAGTATCAAATTCAACAATCCGTCCATCCCGCTTGCGAATCCACAAAGCGGGTTTATTTGATTCACTTTCCGGTGAACCATCAACATCAACAATCCGGACAACTTTTTGACCATCCCCATCCATATTCATCGTTTTCTCCATTTCAAAAATGAGTGTTCATCAAGCTGTCAGTTCTTAAAAAAAAGCCCAATCCTTGTGGACTGAGCTGTGAAGTTTTGTATTTATCCACAAAGCTAGTGAAAAATACGGGTGCTTCTTGCTCGAGAAGGATAATCTTGCAATAACCATCAAGGTTGGGGGTCTGACTTCCGGTTATGCTCCGGTTACAGTTGCGGCACAGTGCTGGATTTTCACCAGCTTCCACCAAATCTGCCTCTAAAACCAGGCTTCTTGACGTTTATGTTATCAAAGAACTGCTATTTATAAAAACAATTATCCACTATCTGAAATCAAAGAACAAGAAATTTTAATTTAAAAAATCCGAAAAAGACTTATAAAACCAAAATCACCACAAGAAGTACTTCAGTTACTAAACTGATCAAATTGGATTTTTCCATGGATTTATCCAACACCATCGACACTCCCCGAATCGCGCCAATTGCTGCGTATGTGATACCCAACATTAAATACACTTCGCGAATTGGAAAAACCAAAGCCGCGATACCTAGCCCTACAAAGGTGCCGCCCATCACAGCCCGAATCTCTGTCATCGCGCGCGGACTGGAAGCTTCCAGTCCCGTGAAACCTTTAATCTTTTTCGGTTGAAAGAGTGAATACAATCCGGTTAAAAGAGTGACCACTACTGCAAAAATCTTTAATATCTGAATTAAGTCCATTTCGTAATCCTTTCAATAAAATTACTAATTTCATTATAGAAGAAAACCCAAGTGATTCAATCACTTGTACAGTGTTGTTTATAAGTTAGAAATTTATATAAATCTTTAATAAAAACCCCTTGTAATCTCTCTTTATTAAGAGTATTATTATCTTAAATATGATATTAATTACAAAGAGAGAGCAACCATTATGAGCACATTATTTGAATTACCTTCCTTAAAATTCACATTCAACGCACTTGAACCTGCGATTGACGCCAAAACGATGGAAATCCATCACGACAAACACCATGCCACTTATGTTAATAACCTCAATAAAGCTTTGGAATCTGCACCGGAATATTACGCTCAACCGTTGGAAAAAACGCTAAGCGAAATCAACAAGGTGCCTGAAGCCATTCGCACCGCAGTCCGCAATAACGGCGGCGGCCACGCCAACCATTCTATGTTCTGGGAAGTCTTAACCCCCGGCGGCAAGAAAGCGCCATCAGGCATGTTATTGGCTGAGCTTGAAAAATCATTCGTATCTTTGGATGGTTTTATGGAGAAATTCACATCAGCCGCCACCACCCGCTTCGGTTCCGGTTGGGCTTGGTTGGTTCTTGATAATGAAAAGAAATTACAGGTTTACTCTACCGCCAACCAGGATAGTCCATTGATGGACAACCACACACCTTTGCTCGCCCTGGATGTTTGGGAGCACGCCTACTATCTGAATTACCAAAACCGCCGTCCGGATTACATCAAAGCTTTCTGGTCTGTGGTCAACTGGAGTTATGTAGAACAGGAATACACTAAATCAAGGTAAGTCGTTGAGACTCCTTGCAAGTGGATTGGGGCAGCCTCACCTGGGATCCCGGCTACTGTTCAAGGAGGGGGAAGAGAACTAGCCAATGCAACAAACAACAGGCCAACTCGAACAATCAACAGCAAGGCACCCTCAATTTTTACTCCCCCATCCGCCTCAAAGATGGGGGATTTTTGTGTAAAAAATAAGGAGCCTGTTTCAAAAAGGGGCTCCGTATTTTTACATTCAACCTCATCAATATTTATTCAACAATAATTATTGCTTTCATATTTGGATGAGGTGTACAGTGGTAAGCAAAAGTACCAACTTCGGTAAATGTAAAGTTGAATGATTCTCCCTTACCCAATAAACCCGAATCAAAAAGTCCGGTATCGCTTGTAACCGTATGACGTACGGAGTCTTTATTTGTCCAAGTCACGGTAGTACCAACCTTTATTGTGATTGTGACAGGGGCATATGTAAAATCTTCAATCTCCACTTCAGAACCTTCTGACATACTCGAAGAATCATTAGTTGCTGATTGACTTTGGGTGGAGGCTTCAGCAGCTTCCTGAGTTACTGCAGGCACAGAAGTATCCATTGCTGCCATTTCTGATGGCAAGGCGGTTTCTGTATCAGGCATCTCTGTTTTGGCATTTGGAGCAGCGCAGGAAGCAAGCATAATTGAAACCATTAGTAATATTGCGATTGACAATTTTGATCGTTTCATTTTTTCTCCTAATCTTTCAATTCTCATCATTAAAAAAACAAACTAGTGTCTATTTAATATTATGACTAATTTTATATTATTTGTATTAATATAACAAATATTCCTTGAATCTACTTCCTTTCACAGGAATGTGACTTTGTGTTGAAAAAACATTATTTTGTTGCAAAAAATGAGGATTAAAGTTAATAGGGTTTCGGTTTTTAATAAGGTAAAATCTATGCAGAGATATAGACAAAATTTGTCTTATTCGATTTATAGTCTGCAAAACGGAGAATGTCTCAATGCTAATAGACTACCTTCCCTTGGTCATTTTGATCGTTCTTTCAACCTTTGTTGGTTTTTTGGTCCTCTTTTTAGGTCGGTATTTTGGACCTCACCGTCCAACGACCAAAAAAGGCCAGCCATATGAATCCGGTATGATCCCCTACGGACCCGGCACACGGCAGATGTCAGTGCGCTACTACCTTGTAGCAGTGCTGTTCATTTTGTTTGACGTTGAGGTCATCTTCTTCCTGCCCTGGGCGGTTGCCTTCAAAAAACTCGGTCTCTTCGGCTTGATCGAAATGTTTGTCTTTGTGGCCATCTTGCTGGTTGGCTTCATTTATATTTGGAAAAAGGGAGCCTTGGAATGGGATTAGAGCAAAAATTAGGAAATACCGGCGTGGTTACAACTACGCTTGAAAATGCAGTTAACTGGTCTCGTACCAATTCAATGTGGCCGATGCTTTTTGGTCTGGCATGCTGCGCCATCGAGATGATGGCTGCCCAGGCTCCCAGTTACGACATGAGCCGCTTCGGCATGGAATTAATGCGGGCCAGCCCGCGTCAATCCGACCTGATGATTGTGGCTGGCCGTGTTTCTCAAAAAATGGCCCCCGTATTGCGCAATCTCTACGATCAGATGCCCGATCCCAAATGGGTGATCGCCTTGGGCGATTGTGCTGCCTGCGGAGGCGTCTACAATAACTATGCCGTCTTGCAGGGCGTGGACGAAATCGTTCCTGTCGATATTTACGTGGCGGGCTGTCCGCCGCGCCCTGAAGGCTTGATCAACGGGGTGGTTGCGCTTCATAATAAAATCAAAGGCGAGCAATTCGCCAAGTGGAAATAAGAGGCCAACCATGAACGAACTTCTTAATCCCGCTGTATTTGCCATTCAAGCACGGTTTAACGGCCAGGTCTCCGAATTCCGCGGAGACGTAACCATTCTGGTCCCCTCGGAAAAGATCATCGCCGCCGCAACCGCTTTACGTGATGAATTCGATTTCGACATACTCTCTGCTGAAACCGCCGTGGATTATTGCCCACAGACTGCTCCGCGCTTTCACATGGTCTACATCTTCTACTCCACTAAAACACACCTTTACCTTACCTTTAGAGCTCCGGTGAACGGCGATGACCCAAAGATTGCCACCATGGAAACAGTTTTCCCCAACGCCAACTGGCGCGAACGTGAAATCTGGGACCTGATGGGCATTCGCTTTGAAGGCCATTCTGACCTGAGGCGTCTTCTATTACCCCCCAACTGGGTGGGGCATCCCCTGCGTAAGGATTATCCGCTTGGCTATGAAGAAGTGCAGTACACTTTTAACTTTGATGACATTGACCTGCGCAAACCGAAAGGGGTGAGATAAATGAGAGAAATTCAAGAATTCACCCTTGATGAGTTGAAACATCTCTTCACTCC
>PNNU01000052.1 GCA_013824385.1 Anaerolinea sp. | reverse complement strand
AATTGTGCCATGATCCTTGAAGGCATTGAAGATAAACTAAAAGGAGTAAAGTTCGCAGAGGCTAGTTATCGGAAAACACAATTAATTGTTGAATATGATGAATCACTGCTTACAGAAGACCAGATCAAAGCCGAAATAAAACGAATGGGGTATTCGGTCGCCAACGTCAGTTAGTAATTGAAATATACCAATTTCCAAGTTATGAAGTTCCATAAAACAATAAACTGATTGCGTTATTTTAAAACCCAATCAGTTTATTTATATTCAATTTTGAAACTTCCTATAAAAATTACACTCTACATTCACTTAACGTCCTTGGTTTTTTTCTTACATTTCCAATCACTTTAAGAATTTCACCTATCATTGAATTTACAGTTTTCGCATTGACAATCAGAATCATGCTCCGATATTAGGCTTCGCTGGTTGATTGCCTTTGCTTGGTAAAGTCTTGAATCAGCTAATTGAATTAATTCTTTTGAATCCAAACCATCAACGGGGAATGCAGCAGTACCGAAACTCATTGAGAGGGGTGCATCTTTTAATGCATTTGTGATTCGCCCAATAAGAGATTCTGCTCCATGTTGATCCAAATCAAAGCAAAAAATCGCAAACTCATCACCCCCATACCTGGCCAAGGAATCTGTTGTTCGGATTTGATTAGAAATGATTTGTGTAATGGTTTTTAATGCCAAATCAGCCTGAGGATGTCCATACTTATCATTATATTGTTTTAATCCGTCAACATCGCCTAATATGATGGAAAATGGGCAATTCTTTTCACGAGCATGATCCATAAATATTGTTTGTAATTCTTCAAATCCGAATCTATTCCATATTCCAGTGAGTCCGTCTGTCAAAGCTTGTGTGTTCGAGACCACCAGTTTTTCATGCACTTGGATTAGCATTAAATTTTGTTGAAATAATCGACGAATCGCAAATGCCGCAATAAAAATCGTTATTAGCCATAGAGCAAGACTAATTGGATGATGTGGAATTGTATTCGTAATTGATTTCACTAAGGAATAAACATTTCCATTATGTTGATCATGTTCAAAATCAAAAAACGCCATATGTAGAACAAAAAGTGGCAACCCCAAAAAGATAGACCACCCAAGACCAATTATCAAATCCTTGATAATCGATACCTTCTGTAGAATACTTTCTGGTTTGGTATTAATAATTTGTTGACTCATTTTTTCCTATTTACTCTTCAGATTACAGCTTTTATTATTTTGTTCAACCTTAATATGAGGATTCTCAGTCCAACCTTGTTTTACTGCAACCAGAAAAGCATCAACTACAATCGGATCAAATTGTTTATTGATGCATCTATTGATTTCAGCTATTGCCTCATCACGAGAAAATGCTTTTCTATAAGGCCGATCATTAGTCATGGCATCAAAGGTATCTGCAATTGCAAAAATCCGTGCTGATAGAGGGATGTCCATTCCAGCCAAACCTGATGGGTAACCAGCACCATCATACCTTTCGTGATGGTGAAGAACGACATCCAATGCAGGGCACAGAAAGGGAATTCCTTTAAGCATTTCGTATCCAGTTTGTGGGTGTGAACGCATGATTTCCCATTCTTCATCAGTTAGTTTGCCAGGTTTTCGGAGGATATTATCAGGAATACCAATTTTGCCTACATCATGTAACAATGCACCCCAATGAATCTGTTGAATCTGTTTTTCGTCCAAATTCAATTGCTGTGCAATCGATAAAGCAATCAATGTAACCCTTTCTGAATGTCCACCAGTTTCACTATCCCGTGTATCCAAGGCTTTGACCAATGAGCGCAAAGTTTCGTTATAGGTTTGGTTCAATTGTCCATTCATATCGGCACGCGCTTTAAGCGCCGTTTCTCTTTGTTTACTTAATGCTCCAACAATAAAAGCGGATGCCAGAAAGAAGCCTCCAATTGCAAATATTTCAAAATCAACACCCATTTGTTCATAAAAAATATGCAATAATCCATTACTGGTCATGGCGAGGATTGCGGCAAAGATTCCTTGTCGGGTTCCTCATCGGGCTGATACCCCTATTATGGCTAAAGTGAAAATAATTTCTGTATGGACAAAAAAGGAACTCAACCTGAAATAGCCAATAACAGCAATCATCACTGCGGCCAAAGCAATTAGATAGCCCTGGTATTTGTTATTCACGAGTGCTCTGGTAAGTCCGATTAACAAAACCATCAATAAACTTACAAAGGCAAGGTTAACCGCATGATTCTTTCCGTTTTCCATGAAAGTCATTAATGCAATAAACCATAAGGCAAGCAAACCGAGAGCAATAAGAATCGCCCTTTCAATGGAAAAGTGGTGATCATTTTTTTCAATTCTTGAAACATTCTTTGCATGATTCGTCCTTGAATCTCATTTTTAACAATCACCTACCCTGTTCCTTATTAGAAAAGGATAGGTGATGCTTTATCTACCGATAATCAATAATAAACAAAAGAGTAGTTTATTCAACAATCAATTTTCCACGCAGCATTCCCATCAGGCATTGAAAACCAAATTCACCTGGTTTTTCAGGTGTAAATTCGATTATGACTTCCTGTCCTTCTGGCAATTTAGCGCTTTTATTGAAATCAGGGAATGTTACAGTCTCAGAACAGGATGAACTTTCCTGCCGGGTAAAGCGCATACGCAGGGGTTGCCCAGCTTTTACAACGATAATATCCGGTGTATATCCACCTTTTACTGTAATTGCCACTTCCTGGATGCCACTTTTATCAGCTGAAACATGAGTTTTTCCTTTTGGAGCCAACCAGAAAAACCACACTATTAACAAGCTGAGAACAATTCCTCCAATAGTAACAATGATTTGTGAGGGTGTCATTTTTATTTATCCTTTTTTTTCAAATCAATTAGCTTTACGCGAAGCATGTCATCAGTTGGTACCCCGAACATCCCACTTGGAGAACTATAAACTCGACATGACATCGAGTAGTTTTCCCGAGTCTCGGGCCAAAGATCTTGACCATTGACCTGGAATGATGGTGACCCAAGAAACTTATGTTCTAATACATCCTTATCTGATTTCACCTCGACCAGTTTTATCAAGAATTCCAAACCTTCTTCTTTTATTATTCTTTGGGTGTTTGCTAAAGCATTTTGCCATGATGGGCATCCATCAAAGTAAAGTAATTCGATTTCCATGGGTACCTCAATTCGCGCTGAATTTTGGACGGAAACTGCGTAACCGATTGGCGTTACCAACAACGGTTAGCGAAGATAACGCCATGGCAGCCCCACCAAGCATCGGACTAAGCAGCAATCCGAAGAATGGAAACAATAGTCCCATTGCAATGGGGATTCCCAAGACGTTATAGATGAAGGCACCCACGAGGTTTTGTTTGATATTTCGCATGGTTGCCCGACTAACCTCAATGGCGGTCACGACACTTTTCAGGCTGCCTTTGATCAATGTTATATCTGATGCCTCGATGGCAACATCCGTTCCAGTACCGATTGCCAAGCCAACATCTGCCTGAGCTAAAGCTGGGGCGTCGTTAATCCCATCTCCAACCATGGCCACTTTTTTACCTTCAGCTTGTAACAGTTTCACGTTATTGGCTTTATCTTCAGGTAAAACATCTGCTAATACACGATCCACTCCTACCAGGCGGCCAATTGCTTCTGCTGTGCGGCGGTTATCACCGGTAATCATTACCACTTCAATCCCCATTTGTTTCAATGCCGCAATGGCTTCTTTGGAATCTTCCTTGACGGTGTCTGCTACCGCGATGATTGCAGCCATTTTTCCATCCACACCCACAAACATGGGGGTTTTACCATCGTTGGCCAGAGTGTCAGAGTTCGCCTCTAAATCACCAAGGTCAAGTTTCTCGCGCTGCATCATCTTTAGATTACCAAGAACCACTCTTCTTCCATCGACTTTGGCGATGACGCCGTGTCCGGGGATGGCTTCAAAATCTTCAGGTTTTGCCATGGATAAATTTTTATTTTTTGCCCCTTCCACGATCGCCTCAGCCAGGGGATGTTCACTGACAGATTCAACGGAAGCAGCTAATCGCAGCATTTCATCTTCAGATATCAATTTTTGTTTTGCTAATACAATATCGGTCAATTCCGGTTTTCCTTTTGTGATTGTACCGGTTTTGTCTAAAACAACTATCTTAATCGCCTGGGCAGTCTGCAAAGCCTCCCCTGAACGGATCAGGATGCCATTTTCAGCTCCCTTGCCAACACCAACCATCAAGCTCATGGGTGTGGCTAGCCCTAATGCACATGGGCATGCAATGATAAGAACGGATACTGCTGTAACCAACCCGTAAACGAGCTGTGGTTGCGGACCGAAATCAAACCAGACCACAAAGGTGATCACAGCCAGGATCATAACTATTGGAACAAAGAACCCGGAAATTGTATCTGCGAGTCGGGCAATTGGTGCCTTGCTGTTTTGTGCTTCCTGGACCATTTTCACAATTTGAGCCAGGGCTGTGTCTTTGCCTACTTTTGTTGTTCGAAACTTGAAGGCGCCTGTCTTGTTGAGTGTGGCGCCGATCACCTCATCACCCGTCTTTTTTGACGCAGGTAAACTCTCTCCGGTCAGCATGGATTCATCCACTGCCGAACTTCCTTCGATGATGATTCCATCAACAGGGATCTTTTCGCCTGGGCGAACCTGGACAATATCTCCGACCAGCACCTCTTCCACTGGAATATCCATCTCAATATCATTGCGAATGACACGAGCCGTTTTGGCCTGTAATCCCATTAACTTTTTTATTGCCTCGCTTGTTCGTCCTTTGGCGCGCAGTTCAAGTGCCTGGCCGAGAACAACCAACGCAATTACCACTGAAACAACATCATAGAATGGCTCGGATGTGCCTTCAGGAAAGATCTTTGGAAAGACAATTGCTACAGTTGAATAAATCCAGGCAGCCCCGGTGCCCAATGCAATTAAGGTATTCATATTGGCGGCGCGGTGTTTCAGAGCTGCCCAAGCTCCTGTAAAGAAATCATTGCCGGAATAAATTAAAACAGCCATAGTTAATATTGCGGTTACAATCCACGACAACCGCAAGGTTTCCATAGACCAGTTTTTTACTAATGGAATGAATTGTGGGTAAGCGGTGATAAGAACTGGCAAGGATATGATCGTGGCAAACCAAAATTGCTTCATTAGCCGACGATATTCTTTATCATTGGCGGCTTGCTGCTGGTCTGCAGGTTCCTCACTTAATGCTGGTCTGGTTTTGTAACCCCAGCTCTCAATTGCTGAGTTCAATCTGCTGAGTGTTGTTTGTTCTGGAAGATAATCTACTGTAGCCTCTTGAGTGGCTATATTTACTGAGGCATCCAATACTCCAGGAGACAACTTTAATTCGTTTTCAATAAAACCGACACATGAAGCACAACGAATGTTTTCAATTCCGATCCGGATTTTTGTGCCGCCAACTGGATATCCAATTTTCTTGATTGCTTTCACGATTTCTTGAATTTGGATCACTTGATGATCATAATCAACCACCACTACCCCTGTCCTTGAATTTACGATGACCCTTTCAATTCCAATTAGTTTTCTAAGTGCTTTCTGGATCAATTCACCTCCAGGTTGACCCTCCTTAGCTAACCCGAGGATTGGTAGTTCAACTTGAAGTACTCTGGTGTCTGGATTAAAACCAGTTGTGGCTGAGCCAATTGGATCCTCAGTCATGAGCACATATTGATGTGGGTTTTGATCAAATTTATTTAAACAGTTTTCAGAACAAAAGAAATATTTATGTCCCATGTGTTCTCTTGATACAAAAGCCGAGTTTGGATCAATTTCCATTCCGCATACCGGATCTTTAACCATTTAACACCTCACAAATTAATCGAATGAATCATCTAGTTCATCATAGCACTGACCAGCCAGATTGACATGCGTCAATCAGCATGGCGTTAAATAAGCATATATCCTATTGAAAAATAGGCAAATATGCCCATTCTGATTTTTGAGGTTAGAAAATTCAAGGGATATAAGTGATCACAATCAATTATTAAAAATAATGAGTTCTTCCTTAGGTTCTTCTGGAAGTTGGATCAGGCCTAATGAGATTCCCATCATCACAGCTTCCGTTCGGCTGCACACTTGCAGTTTTTCAAAGATTCGGGCGATATGCCCTTGTACTGTACGGTCACTGATTTTTAGGTTGCTACCGACTGCTTTATTTGTTAACCCTTTCGCCACAAGCAGTAGAATTTCATTTTCGCGATCAGATAATGAATCAAAAATTGGGGTTTGATTTGGATGAGATAACTGGGCGAAAACCTTGGGTAGAATCATTGAATCCAAAACGGATTTACCTTGATGCACATCTCTAACTACGTTAATGATCTCTTCGGGTGAAGCTGTTTTAAGCACATACCCATTAGCACCCGTTTTGAGTACCGCGGTGATATAGGGATCATCATCGTATGAAGTGAGAATGAGTACCCCAATTGGTAATCGTTTTGCCCGAATTTCACGTGTCACTTCGATCCCTGTGGCTTTTGGCATTTGAATATCCAACACGGCAATATCAGGACTTAATTGTTCTATCATCTTCACCGCCTGTTCCCCATCAGACGCTTCACCGATGACCTGAATATCACCTGCCTGTTCTAAAAATTGTCGTATCCCTGCACGAACTACGGCATGATCATCAGCCAGAATTACCCGTATCATGGGTTTGGAATCATTCATGTCGTTTTTCTCCGAAATTTGTCTTTTTGGATACATCATTTACTTGTTCTTGAATACCTGCCAACCGTAAACCCAACAATCGTTCATTTTCTCTCGCGAGTAATTTACGGTACTCATATTTGTCATCGATAACCTTCACCGAGTTCGACATCCATTCTTGTAATAAAGGGAACCCAAACGAGACACTACCCAAACCAAATAAGATTCCAGAGATCAGTCGCATCCAAGCATTGAATGATCCCCAGGCATCTCCGGCATAAAAAGCAGATGGGAGAGTATGGTTGGTCAATATAGCCAGCCACGTATTTGAATCCCTGAAACCCTGCCCAATTCCCGCGAAATCACTGATCAGATGCGTTGTGCCATCAATCGCCATCGGCAGAATGAACAAGAAAGCCATCCACCATGATAGTTTTTGGATTTTCTTCTTGAAAACTCCCCATAAAATTCCAAACACCCAAATGCTGGTAAACATGGAGAACATACGATCAGACCAGGCCATCTTCCACCCCATTTGAGGATTACCAATAAACTGTCGCAGGATGACCGCGTCTGTTGTGTTTTGCCAGGCAGATTGAATTTCTAAAAGAGAATAAGATATCTTGGGTCCAAATAAAAAATAGGAACGCTCTGGCAATTGATGGCAGAGAAAAGAATAGATCCAATAGATAGCTTTCGCTGGGAATACCCACCCAATGGCCATAAAAAGGGGTGCTAGAAATGGAGTCAGCACAAACAATCCCAACAAACAACTGACTACTACGACCCAATGTCGGGTTAAAAAGAGGGCTATTTGATCAAATTTTCTCATAAAAGTATTTGTGTTCTGTCGAATAAAGTCATACTTGACTACTCCAGTTGCCGGCATATTCAGATTGAATATGCCGGCTAAATTCAGTTAATTGAATAAGATTATGGAATTGTCATTTGGAATTCTTTCTTAAAATCCAAATTGTCTTTCTGGACAGTAACCGTAATCTTCCATGTTCCTGACATACTAAAATCAGCAGTGATGGCATATTTACCTTTCTCTTGTTCAGTAGCCAAGCCATTCATTATCATTCCAGACATATCCGTATGATCTGCGCTGATCTCTACTTTTGCACCCAATAAGGGTTGACCGTTTGCATCCTGAATGTCAAAAATTAGCTCGTTATTTCCAACAACAGGTGTTCTTGGGTCTGTATTAAGGGTGATATTTACTGTTTCAGATGGAAGTTGTTGCGGTGTTGTTGCTTTGCTGCAAGCAGTTATTAGGACTGATAAAATTAAAATCGTAGTAATACATTTTCGAAGTGTAATCATTATTTTCTCCTCTTTTAATCTGTAACATTAATCATTAACATCAAACCACCTGGTTCGACATTATCATTGGTTGTATGGTGAAGAATGTGGCAATGTAACATCCATTGCCCTGTTTCAGTGGCAATAAATTCGATATCGTATCGTTCTCCAGGAGAGACCAAAACCGTATCCTTGGTTAATTGAGCCGCCTCAGGAACCGGATGTCCATCGGTCGCAACAATTTTGAATGGGACGCCATGTAAGTGAATGGGATGAACAAACTGTCCAATCCCCATCAAGCGCAAGCGAACCAGTTGTCCTTTCTTTACATTTATCACTTCCGTGTCAGGAAATGCCTTGCCATTAAAGGTGAAATAATTGGGTTCCATCCCTGCCATTGGCATGGAAGCAAAGGTTTTTCCGTTTTTGAATAACCATTCGGAAATCATGAGGGTTACATCTACATCAGGCTTATGTGTTTCAGGTTCTTTGGGGTCGATAATAAATGGAGCGTACAACCCTGCAGAAACTTGAATATCACCTTCATAATGTGAATGGTACATATATGAGCCTGCAGGTTTTGCCACAAACTCATAAACAAAGGATTCACCAGGTTGAATTGGCTTTTGAGTAACATCTGGTATCCCATCCATCGCATTGGGCACGGCAATTCCATGCCAATGTATTGTGGTAGGTTCCGGTAACTCATTTTTTATAATAATTCGAACAACGTCTCCTTCTGTCACCCGAATCATAGGACCTGGAACGGTACCATTGTAAGTCCAAGCAGTTACTGAAACCTCTTTGGTGATTGGCCAAATGATTGGTTTTGTGATCAAGTTAAAAACTTTTATTTCGTCGTCCATGTAATAATCGAGAAGTTGACCACCGTTGGTTTCTATTGCCTTTTGAATGTTCTCGCCGCCGATCGGTTGCATCATGTGTGAACTGCCCGGAGAGGACGACATGACACCTGGGGTTGCTGTTGCAACCACCCCATCCTCGGCGACCGCACTTGGAGTATATTGAGGTGAAATACCAGGTGAACAAGCTGCTAAAACAAACAATACTAATAATGTTATTGAAAATAACCAACTAAATCTTTTCAAAGTGAAACCTCCGTAAAATTAAATACCCTTTACTAAGAATAGATAATTACCAAAACATAAAAAAGAGCATTAATGCTTAGTAATAAATGAGCTATTATGCCTATTATCACCTTAATAGTAGACATACTTCATATTGGGGGTGATTATATTTTCACTTTACCTAATCCATTAAGTAAGGTCCTCAACAGCTTCTATTGGTTTTATCAATACAAGCGGTTTGGTTTTTGTAATTATTTCAGCATTCCCAACAGTACGATATTCAGGCACAAAGAATACTTATGTTTAGGTGATGAGGGTAAGTGGATTATTTGCCAATAAAGTTCCTGGGATTTGGTGGGTTAATATTCCAATGGCTTTGGAATCCACCTGATTACCAAAATCGTTGATCAGAAAAACGGCTGTCTCATATTCATCACCATCCAATATCAGGGTGGTTGACGACGCTTTCAGAGGATAAATCATTAATACCACCATCTGGCAGTTACAAGAGAAAGAATTTTTGTGACCATTTATGGCAGAATGCAAATCAAAAGATTTTAAAACCAAATATCCTTCAGATCTCAAGACCTCAGATATTTCCAGTTCTGCACTGGCACAATCTTTCTGAAGAACGAATAATAATCGGTTCGAAGCATTCATAAACAATCTCCAGAGTTAGTATAAAAAAAAGAGACATCCCCAACCAGTGTAATATTGCGGGGATGCCTATAAGCCTTTTTGCCTATTGTAAGAAGTGTGATGACAAAATTAAAGTTAGAAATTTGTGGATTGATAATGAATAAGTTCGCCAAAAATTGTTTTAAAATGTCTTGTTTCTATAGTTGTTGAAAAACCAGCTTGATGAAGCATGCCAGGCAAAAATCCTCGGATATTATCCCCGGCTTCTTCCATATGAGAGATTGGAATGGCAACGAGACGCATTACAAGACTTGTGGGTTTTCCAAAATCCATGAGATGAAACTCACCTCCGGGTTTCAACACACGAAAGACTTCTTGAAATGCTTTTCTTTTATTCGGTGCCGTCAAATGGTGGATCATTAAGCTGGATATAACCCGGTCAAATGATGCCCTTTCAAAAGGCAGATCAAAAGCCAACCCATGTTTCCATTTAATATCCACTCCAGCGACCTCAGCTTTTCCTTTTGCGATGGATAAAACCTGTTGATCTCCATCCAGGCCGGTCAAATCAATGAGTGGCAAGAATTGTTTCATCTGAACAGTCAATGTGCCTGTTCCACATCCCAGATCCAACACTTTTTGACCTGGTTCCAAATGGGCGTTTTCAATCAAGTAACGTTTGAAGGTCTCTTCGCGCATGCCCCACTTGAGCACTGGGTCGTAAAGTGGGGTTAACCAGTTCTGATTTAATGCTGGGATATATTTTTCATTTTTCGTCATTTTGGTTTACCTTATTGGATCTCTAATGGACTTTCACAACCTGCTGCTTTTTTTTAGAGTCAGGATGGCTATTAATGGCATACTTATGGCAAACACCAAAACACTTACAATCTGTGCCTGATTCAACCCCAGTGCAATGATCTTATAAGAACTTGTAAATGCCACGAAAAAGCGCAGTAAGGAATATAGGGATAAATAAATTAGAGTGAGCATGCCGTCAGACAAATTTTTCTTGCGAAGTTTCCACAACAGAACAAAAATGGCCAGGTTCATCACTATTTCAAAGACGGGTGTGGGAGTGTAGTAAACACCCAATTGAGGGACCATGGCATTTGGGTTTGTATAAGCGAATCCAAAAGGTCCGTTGGTGGGTTTGCCGACCGCATCCCCTGTGATAATACAAGCAACCCGACCAATCGCCTGAGCTAAAACCAGAGCCGGGACGAACGCATCAAGTAAGCGTGGCAAATTCCAGTGTTGAATACGGGCAAGAATGGCAGCGGCAATCATGCCACCAATTACCCCGCCCCAGATTGCAAGACCACCTTCCCAAATATTGAAGGCTCTGAGTGGATTTGCAGCGAATTCATCAGGCCAGTGATCTATGACATGGAATATGCGGGCACCTATAATCCCAGCTATGATAATCCATATAAGACTATCGGTAATTTTGTCTTTATTAAACCCTTTTCGTTCTGCTTCTTTTAATGCCAGCCAAACGCCGATAAGAATTGCTGAGATCACTATCAAGCTGTACCAACGCAAATGAATGTGACCAATAGTAAAAATAATTGGATCAATCGAAATAGTAATCATGATTCCTTTTTAAGTGTTTCCCCGTTGGCAAAACTGCTAACGGGGAATCCAGGGAGGGATGTAATTAAAATTAATGTTTATGACTGGCTTCTGTTTTACCCATATATTTCTGAGGATCTTTGTCAAAAGATTTTTTGCAGCCCGCAGAACAAAAGTAATAGGTTTTTCCCTGGTACTCTGACTTTTCAGTGGCTGTCTTGGGATCAACATCCATACCGCATACTGGATCTTTTGCCATATTATTACTCCTTTAGAAAATTCTAAAACCTGATTGAGTTGTTGTTTACTTACAATGCCAGTATACGGCGAATCAAAAGAGAATTACAGCGCCAAGTTGCTGGAATCTTGATGAGTATTTATGCCTATCTTTAACAAAAAAAGAGGTGTATTAAAGCGATGAATCTATTCAGTAATGGAATCAGTTGTTTTTATAATAACCGTTGTGCCTTCACCATGTTTGGAATTGATCTCAAACTCAGCATGAATGAGGTCTGCCCGCTCTGATAATCCAAGTAGTCCAAAGTGACCTTTTTCAGGAAATTCCGCCACGTTTCCGGGAACTTCAAATCCTTTTCCGTCATCACGAATCTTGACGAATAGCCGATTTTCTACGAATTCAATTTCAACCCAGGCATGGGTCGCATTCGCATGATGGATAACATTGTTCAGTGATTCCTGTACCATGCGATAAATCGACATTTCACTTTTTGGATCGAGTCTGCACTCCTGACCTTTGGATATAAAACTAATTGGGAGGTTGGATGATTGTTCCATTTCACGCACCAACATTTCCAATGAAGCAACTAAGCCCAGGTCTTCGAGATAAATTGGTCTCAATCCACGGATCATTCGGCGCAAGTTGGTCATGGTTTGTTGAACAAGGGTTTGAAGCTCACTCATGGGTCCGCTTTGCGTTTTTGGAGTGCTCAATAAGGCTAATTGAATCCTTTGATTGAGAGCTAT